>CAJLYO010000054.1 GCA_905210885.1 uncultured Eubacteriales bacterium
TATAATTATTTTTAAGTGAATTAGCTACATAACTACCACCAACATCTAAATTACGAATATCTTTAGTTTTTAAATTAAATACTATATAATCGTTATCTTTTATACTATAAAAATAAACTTCATCATTATAAATAAAATTAAAATTACCAGTTTTCAATTTATCACTATTTGAAATAACTTTTCTATGTTTACCATTTAAATCCATTTGATATAATTTATGATAATACACAACTTCCCCATTAAATTTCGTTATATGCCCAGAATCATAAAAGTAAATTTTATCTTTATAAATAAAAGAAGGTTCATAGTCACTACCGGCTCTTTCATCAGTCATATCTAAAACTTCTTTTAAATTCATCCAAGCATTATAATGTGCTACATCATTGCCAAGAAAGTCATAGATTTTCCACCAAATAAATAACATAATAAAGGTAGGAATAAGAATATAACTTATAACATAAACAATTCTTACTGTTCTTCTTGTTTTAGAATTCATTCTAGCTTTAATTTTTTCTCTTGACGGCTTAGTAAAATACATTACCCATATGATTGCAAGTAACATAATAGTGCCTAAGAATCCAATTATTGCTGTAAAAGAATTAAGAATAGAATGAAACATATTTTCAATTTCATAAATCGAATTATTGCTATCAGCATTAAGCCCATCTAAAATCATTGTTCTTCCAAAATAGATAACTAATATTGATAATATTATTGCTATTATTAAATCTTTTACTCTTTTAAGATTAACACTATCACTATCTTCATCATTAGAATTATTATTTGTAGTAATTTGCTCTTGCATATTTTGATTTGATGAATCTTGATTTTTAACTATATTTTGATTCATTTCGTTTTGCACAACATTATTCTCAACATTATTATTTTCTATATTTTGAATAGTTTCTTTTTCATTATTATTAACATTTTCTGCATTATTGTTTTCATCATTCATTTTACTAACCACCTATTATAAGAATATTGTACTATATAGAAGTATCTTTTTCAATGAATATTATTATATAACATTATAAACAAGTGTTTTTAAGTATCAAACATAAGGTTTGCACTTTTTTCACCAACTTTTTTTCAATTTTAAGCATTATTTCTTATTATTTATATTCAAAATCATACTATCAAATTATACTTACTACAGATGAACTATCACAATAACATATAAAAAGTAAAGTAACATCTTTTAAGTCTTCATCTTTGATTTGTTTTGCTTTATATTTTCTAATTTTTCTTTTTATTTGATTATTTGCTATTTTGTTAATTATTTTTTCTATTTCGATTTTAATTATAACATACGTTTTTTACATTTACTATCAAAGAAAAAAATAGCTTTACTCTTATTTTTTAAATATAATATAACTAATAAAATCTATTTGCATTTTACATTAAGAATTATTCCAATTGAAATCATACTTACTACTAATGAACTGCCACCATAACTTATGAAAGGTAAAGTAACTCCAGTAATTGGAACTAGTCCTACAACTACAGATAGATTTAACAATGTCTGAAACATAAGTAAAAAAGATAACCCAAATATTAAATATTTACCATAAAGATCATTGCAATCTATTGCTTTCTTAATTATATTATAAAATAAAATATCTGCCATTTCATTGCATATTGTATTTTAATTATTGCAAAAATCACCGCGGTTGCCGCATTACCGCCGCAGCAGACGCGTTCCGCGCTGTTTGCACATTATAATATTTCTATTTCCGACAGTTTATAAAACCCGTCATTATCGCACACTTCTTGTCTCAGCGCAAGTAAAATATTACGCTCACCCTCGCGCAGGCGCACCGAAACGTCATATTTTCCCGGGATATCCGGCGTATCAGCCAAAACGCGCGCCGAACCTTTTTCACCGCCGTAAAGCTTTCGTATATCAAAATCCGAAAACGGCGTTATATACTCGTTTTTATCATCAGAAAGTTTAAGTTCAAGAGAAAATTCATTATAGCACCGCGCAAAGCCCATGTTCTCGAGTTCAAGGCTTACAAGGGTTTTCACACCGGTATAGGTTTTATCAATATGACTTACGCTGTTTACGGTAAACCAATAACCAAGCCTGTTTGCAAGATATTCCGTTACATAATAATTATCGGCGAGCCATTCCTCGGGATATGTGTGGAACCCGGCATAGGTTGCGTGCCCGCGCCGCGCCGCCTCGATTATAACAAGCCCGTCACGTGCGTTATCGCGGTTATACGACCAATAATGCCCCAGCTCCAAATCCACAGGCGCAAAGCGGTGCAGGTCGTCAAACATTTCCGGCTTATCAATGGTATGATATGCGCGGTTTTGATAGTCGCCGGCGATAATCGAATCGTCACGTATGCCCATGCCCAGGCTTTTGCATGTATCAAAAAGTTCGCGTTTTTCACTGTCCGGGCGATCATACAAATGGGTTATAAAATCGTCATTCATTATAATGTACTTATTCTTAAAATATTTCGCATGAAGGTATGCATGCTGCTTTAAAACATTTAGCGGCGCGCTTTTTCTGCTTCCGAAGCACACATGTCCCTCGCCCCAGTTGCCGTAGCTGCCAAGGTCGATAAATTCAACCCTGGGGTCGTTATCGTATTTTTCCGCAAAGCCTTTCAAAAATTCCTCAAGATACTTTAAAAACAGCGGGTCACCGTAATCCGGCTCCCAGTAGCGGCAGCATTTATCGCCTACGATTCTGTTAAAAACCTCTATGCTGTCATCTCCGAATTTTGTTTCCCACCAGGACGGATTTTCACCGGGCGGCGGCGGAATGAAAACACCTCCGCAGCCCATGTCGTAAAGCCATTTCGGAACTGCAAAGCACTGCGCCTCGTTTGTTTCGCTGCAGCACACTCTGAAAGAAAAGGTATAGCCCAAGGCGCCCCATTTTTCCATAACGCTGTCAACCTCGGACCAGTCAAAAACACCGGGAGCCGGCTGGACATCATACCAATCAATACGAAGATACAAATGATTAAGCCCGGGGAAGCTTTCATAGGTTTCTCCTTCGGGCAATTTATCGCGGTACAGCGGACGGCGCACACCGTTGTCAAAATAATGCCAGTACCAGCCCTTATGGGGATTTTTAAGAACGGTTTTATCATCGCGCAGACGCTGTAAATTCTTTGTTATAATCATAATGCACTCTCCCTGACAGTAATTTCGGATATAGTATAAAATCCGTCCGCACCGCGGTACTCTTCTTTTATGCCAAGCTCTACAGGGGTTTTGCCCTCAATCAAGCGCACCCCGATTTTATATTTGCCCGTCGGCATATCGGAAGGCAGACGGCAAAAATGCCGCACTAAGCGGCTTTCGCCCGGTTCGATTGCCGTAATATCAAAATCAGAAACGTTAAAAATATAATTATTTTGATTATTAAAATATTTAATTTGTATATCGAAATTATTATAACATTTTGCAAATCCTCTGTTTTCTATTTCAAGCTCAATCAGCGACGGCGCACCGGCATACGCCGTATCGGAATGACTGACGGAAGGCAGGAAAAACCAGTAACCAAGCCTGTTTGCAAGGTATTCCGTAACGTAATAATTATCGGCAAGCCACTCTTCGGGATAGCCGTGAAAGCCCATGTATGTTACATTGCAGCGGCGTGCGCCGTCAATTATGCGCAGTCCGCTTTTTGCCTGCTCCGCGGTATAGTGGTGATAATGGGCAAGCTCGATATTTGAGGGGGCATTATTATAAAACATATCATAAAGTTCCGTATGCTCAACATTGCAGTAATCCTTGTAATCCCACGAGCCTACCAAAACGGAATCGTCCCGTATGCCGAAGCCCAAGCTGTAACAAAAATCGCGCAGCTGTGCCTTTTCCTCCTCCGGTCTGCCGTAAAGCTGTGTAATAAAGTCGTCATTTACAATAATCTTTGTCTTTTTAAAATGCCGTGCGTGCAAAATACAGTGCTTTTTTAAAACCTCGAGCCCGAAGCATTTTTTGCTTCCGCAGTACGTATGCCCCTCGCCCCAGCAGCCGTAAGAGCCTATGTCGATATATTCAACCGCCGGGTGACCGTCGTATTTTTCCGCAAAGCCTTTAAGAAACAAATCAAGATATTTTAAAAACAGCGGGTCGCCGTAATCCGGCTCCCAGCAGCCGTAAAAATCCCCGCCGCAGCCCATGTCCCTGAGCCACTCCGGTGCGGCAAAACGCTGAGCCGCCCACGATTCGTTACAGCACACTCTGAAGGAAAATGTATAGCCCAAGGCGCCCCATTTTTCCGTGACGCGGTCAATTTCCGACCAGTCAAACACCCCGGGAGCCGGCTGAACGTCTGCCCAGTCAATACGCAGATATAGGTGATTAAGCCCCGGAAAGCCTTCATAGGTTTCCCCCTCCGGTGTTTTATCGCGGTACATCGGGCGTTTAAAGCCGTTGTCAAAATAGTGCCAGTACCAGCCTTTATGAGGATTTTTAAGGACTCTTTTATCGTCCTCGGTATTTTTCAGAGAATGTTTTTTAATCATGCCGTCCTCCTATTCATGCATACGAAAATCAAGAGAGTAGGGCAGAGGGTGTTTTTCCTCGCCGGTAAGCTGTTTATAAATCTCGTACCACAGGTGGGAAATCGAAACTTCTCCTTCTTTTATATCGCACATAACAAAGTCGGGTGTGATGATTTCCGCCGCGGCTTTTGCATTGCCTGTTTTAAGATGTGACAGTGCAAGATAAAACAAAATTCTGCCGTCTGATTTTAATTTTTCGTCAAGCGTATTATATAAATCAATATACGAATTATATTCTTCTGCCGCTGTATAAATTTGTGCGCAGTTTACTATAAGACCGCGGTATGATTTATTAAGGGCAATTGCTTTATTTATATAAGACACCGAGGCGGCTATATCCTTTTCCTCATTTTTTGCAAGCATGGCAAGGTTTCGGTACGCCCATGCATTGGGCTTTAAGGCGGCAGATCGTTCCATAGCGGTTTTTGCCTTTTGTACTTCGCCGTTTGCGTAGTACAGAATTCCCAGCTGCAGCGCGCCGTACCAGTTATCCGCCGCATTTTCTGCAAGGGGAATAAAGTCCGGGGACGCCATGTAGCTTTCCGGCGGAGTTTCCGCACCGTATTCGCCGAAGCTGCCCTCCGTCAGAAGGGAAAGCCACGGCTGCTCTTTGTGTGTAACAGAGCTTTCGGGAAAGTCAAATTCGGCGGAAATCAAAGGCTTTTTCAGCCTTTTTCTCATTAAGTTTTCAATATACCCCCAGCCGCTGCCCTGCATAACGATTTTCCTGTTATTTATTTTATCGGGGAAAATTTTTAAAAGCTCGCTGTCGGCATTTTGCAGGTTAACATGCTTATTTATTTCGGACTCAATAACGTTTTGCGCAAAAGCCCAGTCACCGTGAATATCCGAAGGCTTGCAGTCCGCGGCAAAATACCCTTCAATCCAGCTTATTTTTCCACCGCCGCCAAGGGGGATATGCTCAAGCTGAGTGTGGGCAAGCCCGGCTTGTATTTCGATATACGATTCGCCGGGGTTTGATAAAAATTCCGCCCAGTGCCGTCCGCCGGCGCCCTGACCCCATATAAACACCTTTCGCCCTATAAGGCGGCTGCCGGAAAAATGGATAAGCCCCTTGCCGTCAGCCTCAACCGCGGCAATCCACTTCGGTCTGTCTTTGGGTATTTTATAGAAAAAGTCCTGAGAACGGCTTGAATTTAAAGGATAGCTGTAATCCGTGCCGCAGTGGACGGGCACGGGGGTTTTATCCAAAAGATAGCTGCCCTCGTTGTAATAGCATATAAAGGAGTCATCTGCCGGGACAATAACCCTGGTGTCCTTTGTTTCCGGCACGGCGATATTGCTCCACCAATAGGTATACTTGTCCTTCTTTTCGGTATTCTCCACGGTGTTTCTGAGATACAAAACCCCATCGTTTGCCGGCATGTACGCTTCTATGGAATACACAACGCCGCGTATGCGCTCGTATTCATACATACGCAGCACCGGCTCGCCGGAGGGCGATGTGCCGACCTCGGTAAACAGAGGGTCGCAGGTCAGAGGGTTATGCCCCTTTATGCCCGCGTTAAACTCAACGCCGCCCGAAAACCATGCATTTCTTATTGCAAGATTTGCCGGCTGAAACACGGAATTAACGTACAAAAGCTCGCGGTTTAGGCGTTTATCGTAAAGGGACCACAGTCTGCCGCCGAGAGTCGGGAGAAAGGTTGCTTTAAGATAATCGTTTTCCAAAACGGCGGCGGGAAAATCCTTCGTTTTCCGCTGTCTGTTATAGTTATCCAAAACGGTATAAGGCAAAACGGTACTTATCATACCCTCACCGATATGCGCTTTTTCCTCGGCGCTTACTCTGTCGGTACAGGTATATCCGGCGTGGATATATTCCACGTTTTTTATATCGGGCATAAGATTTTCGCTGCCCAAATCCGCCGCAGGCATTGTATATGCCGTCATTTTCAGTGTTGTCATAATTAATCCTCCCAAATATAGAACAGTCTGTCGGTAAACAGGTCGTCAAATTCCGACGCGTCAAGCCCGTCTGCCTCAGCATTGCCTACCGATATGTTGCCGATTGGGTGCCTTCCGCCTTTATAGTAATTTGTGTTTGCAAATCTGATTGACGGGACGCCTCCGCCGCGGCTGTCAAGTATGGACAGTGCAAGGGTGTAGCAGCCGTCCTTCAAATTATCCGGCAGACTAAAGCTTTCCGAAACCGTATAAACCGGCGTTTTTGAGTAGTCGCCCTCAGGCTGCCATGTGCGTATATCGGTATTTTTAAGCCGCGTTTTCCACACGACTTCCTTTGTTTTCGGGTCTAAAAGCGAAAGCTCCAAAGGCTCGTTGTAATATATGGGCGCACTTCCGGTGTTTGCAACGGTAAAGCTTACGTCAAGCTGTCCGCCGGGGGTGCATGACTTCGTAAAACGTGCGTTTTGCAAAACAAACCGATAGCCCATTGCTTTTTGAATTTCCACGGCGCCGGCTGTGGTATCGGGGTCGTTTTTATCGTATTTTGCAATCCAGCTTAAGCTTGTGCAGTGGGTGTAGCGGATAAGCTCGATATACCGGTCACGGTAATTTATAACCGCGTCATTCGGGTTTTCGCCAAGCTGTTCGCCCCAGTCGAAGGCTGTTTCGCCGTATGTCGGCACACGTTTCCAGATATCTTTAAAATAATCGTCCTCAAACATATCAAGCAGAGAAAGATTATCCCAGTGACCGAAGGAATCCCAGTGGGTTCCGAACTCGTATTCCTTAAAAAATGTCAT
Source organism: uncultured Eubacteriales bacterium (assembly GCA_905210885.1). Taxonomy (GTDB): domain Bacteria; phylum Bacillota; class Clostridia; order Monoglobales; family Firm-18; genus CAJLYO01. The sequence goes on from CAJLYO010000054.1 coordinate 7,265, forward strand.
ATGAGGTACAATGTTTGTAAGCACCTGTTTATTTTTAAAATATTTATGAAACGCCTCGGACATAAGCGCCGCAACGTCCTCCGACGGTCCCGGCGACTGCATTTCGCCCCACTGACCGATTATGCCCATCTGGATAAACGCAACCCTGGGGTCGTTATCAAATGCAAGGGCAAGTTTTTTTATCATATTTTCAAGGCGGCGTTTAAACTGCTCGCTTGTATAATCGCCGTTTGTCATATCGGCAGGCCAGAAGTACTGAGGCGGAAAATGAAGTACCAAAAACACGTTTGCCTTGCAATTGTTTTCGGCATAGCCTTCAAAGGCTGTTTTTGCATATTCCTTTATTTTTTCCACGCCGTCGCTTTCGCTGTTTTCAAGGACGTTCCAGTATATTTTGTGGGAAACGAGGGTAACGTAAGGCTCGCCGGGGGTGTTTCTGAAGCCTTTATAGGGGTTTGCAAAGGCAAGGGGATATTCAGAAAAGCTTACAAATTCGGTGTTTTCACAGGGGATATACACCTTTGAATACAGCCGCGCAAGCATCGCCGCCGCCTGAGCTCTGGTAACGTTTTCGCCGCGGTTTCCGTCCTGCAGCACCTGTATGCCACCGTCTTCGTGCGCCGCTTTTATAAGGCGCTCAAGCTCGCCGCGCTTTATGTACGCGTCATAATCCGCGAAATCTCCATCAGAAAGCCAGCCGCGTGAAACCGCCGCATCGATGTAGGGCTTTGCCCAGTCGGTATCGTCCCTTGTAACCGTCACATTTTTTACGCCGCAAAGCATTTTTATGCTCTCCTTAACGGTAACAAGTCCGTCGGGGCGGACAGTGCCGTCGGCATATCCCGTCATAACGCCGAGATTGCCCATAAGCTTAAGCTCCTGCTGTGCCCAGTGCCCCGAAACATCGTTCCATGAATCATAGGGATTTTCCGTAACGGAAGCAAGGGTCTGCGGAGCCGGGCGCGGTCCGATATTTCCGAGCTTTGTTATTTCCCGAACCTTTATGCTGTATATATCTATGCTGTCAAGATAATTGGTTCTGCAAAATTCGATACCGCCGCCCTCAAAGGCAGAATCGTTTAAAACAAGCAGCGGATATTCAAAATTCGGGTAGCTTTTGCTTTTTGAATAAAGCCTGAACTCGCCGCCGCTTACGTCTATTTTAAGCTGTAATTTCCGTCCGTTACCCAGATAGAAAATTTTCTGCCCCACCCATTCCGTACTGCCGTTTACGCACTTGTAAACCTGAATAACGCTTCCGGTTTCGTTTGTCCTGAAAAAGCAGTAATTGTTTTCGTCCTTTATGCAAAACTTAAACCAGGGGGCGGAGCCGCACGAAACGCCGCTTTTATTAAGGGCAAGCTCCGTTTCGGCGGAATAGCCGCCGCGGCTCATGCTGTCCGCGTAAAGCTCGCCGGTTACACGTGCCGCCGTTCCGTTTTCGGTATTGACAATTTCGGTATTTTTATGCACGTCGGTAAAGCCGCCGAGGCTTCCGTCTGAAAACGAGGTATCGATATACGTTTTTCCGTACTCCGTATCGCTGTACGGCTCCGGTTTTTGTATGCCCTCAAAGGCGTCGTCCTCCTCCCCGTCGGCAAGCGGGCGCGCGGTTATAAGAAGGTTATCTATATAGAAACAGTCGGTGCGCCCTCTGGAAAATCCGAGGGGTCCCGGCAGGTTCGGCGACTGCTCGTCATATGTAAAAAGCGGCTTTTTTTCGTCATTTATATAAAGGGAAATCTGCTCGCGCGAAACATCGATACGCACATAAAACCACTTATTGTTAAGGGAATACACGGGATAGTCCGCCTCGCACACGACCTTGCCGTTTTTCCGAAGCGTTGCGCCTTCAATTCCGTCCTTGCTCTCGAAAAAGATATCGTAACGAGCTTCGGGGCGCAGGGATTTTATGTATATGTCCGGCCACGCATTGCCGCGGTTTTCCTCGGGGATTGAAAACTTCATGTTAAACTCCATGCGAAAATCCGCAAGCTTGCGCACATTTTCAAAATTAACGTAATCATACTGAGAAACGGAGTATACGGTGTTTCCGTTTTCGTTTACAAGCACCGGCGAGTTTTCGGAAACCTGCCAGTTTGCGGTCTTTTTGTTTTCAAAATCCTGAAACCACAAAACGCGCCTGTCCGTTTTATCGGGCGACGGAATTTTAACCGCCCCGTCCTCTGCCGCGGCATGAACGCTTACAGGCTCCGCAAGGGGCAAAAGTCCGGGGGACGCAAAGCAGGTTACGG
>CAJLYO010000055.1 GCA_905210885.1 uncultured Eubacteriales bacterium
GCGTGCCGTCAACAAACGACAGCGCCTTTTCCACCGCTCCGTCCATGGTTACACTGTCAACTCTTACTCCAAGCACATCTATACTCATAATAATTTTCCTTTCAAATATATATCCTATATATTATACACCATTTTTTTGAATTTCTCAATACCCAATTTTGCATACCGCGGTTTTATCTGCGCATAGTAGACAAAACCGTGAACTTTTGTTAGAATTTCAAATATCAGTAGCTTTACATATACGCTGTTTGATAATATAATAGAAGTATGAAAAAAGGGGTGAAAGGCATGAATATAACAAGCTTTGGCAACACCGTTGCGAAGCTGAGAAAAAAACACGGCTACACTCAGTCACAGCTTGCGTCTATGCTTAATGTGAGCAACAAGGCGGTAAGCAAATGGGAAACCGGCGGCGGTTATCCGGAAATAACACTGCTTCCGGCTCTGTCGGAAATTTTGAAGGTATCAATAGACTATTTGCTAAAAGGTGACACAAAGGGCATAACAATTGCCGGGAACATACTTGTGGATATAGTAAACATTATAGACACATTTCCGAAACCCGGAATGCTTACGAACATAACAGAAACCGTGCACGCCGTAGGGGGCTGTGTGCCCAATACAATTATTGATATTGCAAAAATCGATTCCGACATCTTTTTAAGCGCTGCCGGCAAGGTAGGCGATGACGAAAACGGCAGATACGCCGTATCGCGCATGAAAAATTTCGGTGTTGACGTTTCCGGCGTGCGCATCGACCGCAGCTGCGTCACAGGGTGCAGCAACGTTATGACGGACAGCAAAACCGGCGAACGCACATTTTTTCTTACAAGCGGAGCCAACGGCACCTTTGATATTGACGACATTGACGTAAACACACTTGACTGCAAAATTTTCCATATAGGCTACATATTGCTGCTTGACAGCCTCGATAAGTCCGACAGCGAGTACGGAACACGCATGGCAAGGCTTTTGGACGCCGTTTCAAAAAGAGGAATCAAAACCTCAATCGACGTTGTTTCCGAGGAGGGTGACAGATTCGCCGAAAAGGTAATTCCTGCTTTAAAATACTGCGATTATGTTATTATAAACGAAGTTGAAAGCAGCCGGGTTTCGGGAATCCCCCCGAGAAATGCGGACGGCAGCGTTAACGTGGGGAACATAAAACGGACTATGGAAAAGTTTTTCGAGTACGGCGTAAGGGAACGTGTTATAGTCCACTGCGTCGAGGGAGGCTTTATGCTTAACAAAAACGGTGATTTTTACGTTTCCGGCTCTTTAAAGCTTCCGTCGGGATACATAAAAGGCAGCGTCGGCGCCGGAGACGCCTATGCGGCGGCATGCCTTTACGGAATATATAAGGAATTTGAACCCGGTTTTATGCTGGATTTTGCGGCTGCGGCTGCCGCGTGCAACCTTTCCGCCGCGGATTCCATAAGCGGAATGAAAAGCAGAAGCGAAATAGAAGAATTAATGACAAAATACGAAAAAAGAGAGATAAAGGAGCAATAATATGCTTGTAAATTTAGATACAGTTTTAAAAGACGCACAGAAAAAAGGCTACGGCGTGGGGCTTTTTAATACCACGGACACCGACATGCTCCAGGCAGTTATCGAAGCTGCCGAGGAGGAACATTCACCGGTTATAATAGGTACGGCTGAGGTACTTTTGCCTTACGGCGAGCTTGCGCTTATCGCCCCCTCGGTTATAGCGGCGGCAAAAAGGGCATCCGTTCCGGTTGTTGTTCACTATGACCACGGACTTACTTTTGACAGATGTATGGAAGCATTAAAGCTTGGATTTTCCAGCGTTATGTTTGACGGCTCCGCAAAGCCCTATAATGAAAATATAGAATGTACCCGTGAAATCGTAAAAATCGCTCATGCATTCGGTGCAACGGTAGAAGGGGAAATAGGCCACGTGGGCGAGGCGGCAAGCGGCGACAACAGCCACACGGATATGTACACAACGGTAGACGAAGCAAAGCAGTATCTTTGCGATACCGGCGTTGACGCCCTTGCAATTGCGATAGGCACGGCTCACGGCGCTTACAAGCAGAAACCGAAACTTGATTTTGAACGCCTTAAGGCAATCCGCAACGCGGTTGATGTTCCTTTGGTGCTCCACGGCGGTTCGGGTCTTTCAGATGATGATTTTAGAATGTCGGTAAAATGCGGAATATCGAAAATAAATATTTTTACCGATTTGTGTCTTGCCGGAGATGCGGCAATGAAAGAAAATCTCGGTTATCTTGAAATGAGAAACAAAAAAGTTGAAATGATAAAACAAACGGCAAAAAGAAAAATGCAGCTTTTCGGCTGTTCCGGCAGAGCATAGAACAAAACAAGACGGTGAAAAGTGTTTTTCACCGTCTTGTTTTACATTATTTACTCATCTTGTTAAGAACGGGAATAATCCCGTCAAGCCAATCACCGTCAAAAAGCTCAACAGTTCCGGCGTCGCACACAGCGGCAAGCTTAGGCTCCATAGGAATCCTGCCGAGAACTTTAAGTCCGTTCGCATCCGCGATTTCGCTGATATGACTGTCACCGAAAATCTTAATTTCGGAGTTACAGCAGGGACATTTTGCATAGCTTAAGTTTTCAACAAGGCCGATAATCGGTATGTTCATAAGCTTTGCCATGTTAACTGCCTTTTCAACAATCATGGAAACAAGCTCCTGAGGAGATGTAACCACAACTATTCCGTCAACGGGTATGGACTGGAACACTGTAAGGGGTACATCGCCTGTTCCCGGGGGCATATCGATAAACATAAAGTCAATATCTCCCCACAAAACGTCCGTCCAGAACTGCTTTACAGTTCCGCCGATAACGGGTCCGCGCCATACTACGGGGTCGCTTTCGTTTTCGAGCAGCAGATTAAGGGACATTACGTCAATACCGGTCTTTGTTTTCGACGGCAGTATCCCGTTTTCCGTCCCCTTTGCTTTTTCCTTTAATCCGAACATTTTCGGAATGGAAGGTCCCGTGATATCGGCGTCAAGAATAGCGGTGTTATATCCGTTTCGCTTTGAAATAACGGACAAAAGCGAGGTAACAAGGGATTTTCCCACTCCTCCTTTGCCGCTTACAATGCCGATAACTTTCTTTATATTCGAGTATTCGTTGGTCTTTTCTATGAAGCTTTGCGGCTGATTCCTTGAGGCACAGCTCTCACCGCAGGTTTCACAGTTATGAGTACAGTTTTCGCTCATTTAATTCACGCCTTTTTCTGTTTTCTTACTATTGTATCACTGACCGCAGGATATGTCAACCGAAATATGATTTTCCCCGTCCGATATACGGTACTCCGCCTTTATCTCGCCTTTCGGGTGCACCACAGTGTATCAAAGGTTCGGTTTTCTCCGCCGTCTGGATAAAACGTGTCCCCCGATGCCTTTAAAATACTTGCCCTCGATTTCGTCCCGATTGCCTTTATCCGTGTGACTTATAAGGTCGGCAGATTCAAAAAGGGACTCTGCCCAGCTGATTTTCACACAGCTTCCCTTTTCTCTGCTTACATTAAGCTTCGGATATGCGCAGTAATAGTTTTCCAAATCGATTATAAGCCGTATGCGGCGGTTCGGCGGAACGGTTATATTTCTTTTGGTCAAAATATTTTTAAGAGGATTTTCGTCCGATAAAATATTATTTTTCTCATAATATATTCCCCTTATTATGTCTTTTGTTTAGCACGTATAATGAAACAGGCGGCCGCAAGACCGCCTTTAAATTCATTTTTTCTGTGTGCACAGAGAAAGCAAATCGGACATACTTGCGGTTGCAAGGCACTCGCAGGTGTCCGCCGCTCCGTAATAAATCTTTACTTCTCCGTTTTCCTCGGCAATCATACCGCCGGGGAAAATCACATTTTCTCTGAAACCCTCCGAAGTTTCATACCGGTCCTCAGACGCAATTAACGGCAGCTTTGACATGCCGACCACCTTGCTCGGGTCATTAAGATCCAAGAGCATAATTCCGGCGGTGTAGCGCTTTGTCCACTTGTCCTCCCAGCCGTTTTTGCCCCTGCTTTGGTCAATATCCACCGCATGAAAAAGCGTTAGCCAGCCTTTTTCGGTTTTTACCGGCGGGTGCGCCGGGATCTATTTTATCATTTGCATAGGGCACGTTTTCAACTGCCAAAAGCAGTTCGGAGTCACCCCAGAATTTTAAATCAGGGGATTTTGAAATCCGGATATCAAAGCGGTCCTTTCCGCCGCGGCTGTACACCGGAAACGGACGTTCTATGCGGACAAACATTCCGTCGATTTTCTCCGGAAAAAGCACCATGTTTCTGTTGTCCCGAAGGCTTAGACTGATAATATCTATACCGCTGAAATCCTCTCTGACGGTGCCTATTCCTCCGCGGAGCCCGTGCTTTGTATCAAGGGCAAAGCACACATATAAACAGTCGTCAATCACCGTAAGACGCGGTTCATAAATCCTTGTATATTCGCTGTTATTCAGCATATCAAGGGTCATAAACGGCGTCGGCTCCGCCTTCCAGTTAACGCCGTCATCGCTAAACGCCAGACCCAGGTTTGAGCCGTCAAACACCCAGCTTTGGCAGTAGCCGTAGTCGTTTCTGAAAATCATTACATATTTTCCCCTCCACCTTGCAACGCCGGCGTTTAATATACACTCGGCGCTGTAAGGAATTTGCCCACAGGGTAGTAATATGATGTAAAGTCAGGCTTCTTGCCCTTTTTACCGTCGTAGGCAACATACAAAAGCTCGGGGTCTTCAGTCCAGTCGGCAACAAAGCGCACCGCCTGGTTCTTATACGAATTGGTAACGCCGTTAGAGTCGCCGTACTGCGCCTCACGCACACCGGAAAGGCAGGTTCCGGAAAGGAACTTTGCCAAATCCGTAATGTTTTTCATTGTTTTATCAGAAAGGGAAAGCTGATAACCCACGTCATCTGCGCCCCTTTTCAGATTAAGCAGTCGGTTTAAGGCAACGTGAGTATAGCCTTGTGAAAGCTCTCCGCCTGAGCCGTCCGCAAACACCGCACAGGTAATATCGGAGTGAAGGCTGATAGCCGTTTCCCAGTTTAAAAGATAACCGCCGGGGACATTGGACTTTGTGTATGCAAGCTCGGTATATTTAAACATTATATTTGACTGTCCGTCAATCTGCATACCGCCCCAGAAAAACGACTGCTGCTCGTCACTTCTGCTTTGTTCGGAATATACGCCGTTTACTATAACATCGGAGCCGAAAACAACTCTATCCTCTGAAAAATCGTCGGTTGAAAGTCCGGTTACAAAAATCAGCTTTTTGTATGACGGGTCGTTTCGCGGAGTGTCCGCCAAATCGTTAACCTTGCCGCGAAGCTTAAGGGTAGCCTTGGTAATTACATCGCCTGACTTTATCTTGCTGCCGAAGTCAAAAAGCAGATATGTTCTTCGCATTCCGCTGCCGACAAGAAAGCCTTCAACCGCTGTATGACCTTCCTCCGTGTCCTCCGACTCGCTTACCAAAAGTCTGTCGGGGTCGGTTGTTCCGAAAGGGAGTCAGGTAATTTTCGGGGCCGCCTCCCACGTATGCGTCCTGCATAACGGGGAACGTAACGGTACCTCCGCCGATGGTTGCCTCAATGTACGGCGCATATTTGCCGTCCAAGGCTTCCTTGCTGTAAAACTCCGCCCGGCACTCGTCCTTATCGGGTGCAACAAGCACAATTGCCCCCTTACCGCTGCGCTTTGCTTCAACTGCCGCAGTAACGTCCACGCTTATGTCGCTTTCCTGCTGCGGCATATAAAACCAGGCTGTTGCCGGAAATGAATTGTGAACGTACATGTTTCTCATAAGCATATCGCTTCTGTTTTTCATGTCCGTTGTAATGCTTGGCGCTTTTAAAGGATTTAAATTCCGAAGCTCTCTGTGGTATGCAAGATATGCTTCCTTTGCCTCCTCATAATTGCCGTCTTTGGCTGCGTCCGCAACATGGCTTAACTTATTACTAAGGTAAGAATCATATGCACTTACATAGTCGTAATTTATCATAGGCTCGGTTGTCCAATCGCCTGCGTCACTGTCCCACACACCGAAAAATTTCTCATCGGTGGGGAATACGCCCTCGTCAACCTTCTGTTTTATATAATCCTTGGCAATAATTTTTGAAACGGGTGTTTTTTCGTCCCATGAATCGTTATAATACGGCTGATTCCAATAGTAAAAGAGATTATCGCCGGAAGTTGCGTTTGCGTCCCAGTAAGGATATTTTTTCCTCGCCAAATCATTTAAATATTCCGCCGGGTCTGACCAGTCGTAATTATCAAAATCAAAATACGGTTTTATCACGTCTTCCTCCGCTGACAGCACGACAGCTTCATTGCCGTCGGCTGCGGTTTCGGTTTTTTCCTCAGCCGCCGCTGCCGGTAATCCAAAAGAAGCAATAGTCATTGAAGCACTTAAAAAAACGGCAACCAGTCTTTGCCTGCTCATTATTTCGTGAAATTTCATCATATTAATACCTCATCATATAATTATCACTATTGCTCTTACCAAAAGCTTTCCTGTTGATTCCTTAATTATAACAACATGCTTTTGATTTATAAGGAAATCGTCAGCCGTTCCGATTGTAACGTTCTTTCTGGCTGAATTCCAGATATAAACCGGAGGAGGATTATCCCTTTGTACTTCAAATACGGTATTGTCAAGACCGGAGCCCGAAACGGTAACCAAAATCTTAACGGCTTCGTTAAATGTTATTTTATTTTCCGGATAAAAGTGACCGTAGCCGTCACCGTTTACATAGCCGATATCCTGGCGAGTATAATATATTTATACGCCCAGTGGTCTTTTGAAACGTCCAAAAAAGACGTACCGCTTCCCGAATAGGAGTTAACGTCAATGTTTGTCAGCTTTAAAACAACCTTTGTAAACTCCGCCCTTGTTATATCGTTTTCAAGGTTTAATTCGTTGTTTTCGTCACCCTCGACAATTCCGAAACCCTTTAAATCAAATATTTCTTTATCCGTAAGTCTGCTGTCCGCATAAGTGTTCATGGCAGCAAAATTAAATAAGGATATTGCAAATATAAGGGTTAACGCTATAGATATGATTTTTTGTTTCTTCATAATCGGCACCACCTATATTAAGAATTGAATATCCCGTACAGCACGCTTATAATCTTTGCCGCCTCAGCACGTGTGGCATTGTTATACGGCTTGAACATTCCTCCGTCGCTGCCGTTCATAACGCCCAAAGCTGTAAGACTTCCGGCTGCATCCTTTGCATAATCCGCAATTTCGTCCCTGTCGCCGTACTTTGATATATCTGTGCTGCCGCCGGCTTTTCCGGCTTTGTCAAGAGCCCTTTTTGCCATAACCGCCATATCCTGACGGGTAATCGGCAAGCCTATTCCGAAATTGCCGTTGTCCATTCCCGTTACAATGCTCTGGTTTACCGCCGTGCATATGTACGGATAGTACCATTCGTTTTTATCTACGTCATTAAAGTCAGCGCCGTTTGCCGCGTCTTTATTCGTAACGTCCCATGTAAACGTAACACCGTCGTCTGCGTGGAGATACTCGTGCAAATTAATGCTTGAAACGACTTTGTCGGCGTCCTGTGTGCAAAAATCCGAAAATTCAAGGTCATTTAGGTCTTTTTTGATATAATCCATATCAGACCATGACGACCTGTCCTCCAGAACAACCAGCTCAAAGTCTTTTTTGTGTGTTATGCCATCGCTTTCTATTGATGCTGTCATAGTAACCGGACTTGCGGCATCGGGAAGTTTCACTATTTCACCGGCATCGCTCATTATATCGGGATTACTTGACTTCCATGTAATTGTATAGCCGTTTTTGCCTGTGCCGGGCAAAGCCTTAAGGCTTTGTGAAATTCTGTCGGGGGCTATATCCTCCAAATAATCCTCAATATTTATATCATTCAAATCCTCGTCCATCATGCCGCCGATTGTTTTGTCAAGGCCGCTTTCAAAAACCAGCTGTGCGGCGTTTCCTCTCGAATCCTCCTTCGAGGTTATGGCAATCCACGCAGAACCCACATTATGAGTTCCTATCATAAAGCTTGCCTCCTCCGCCCCGTCATTAAAAAGCTGTTTTACATAATCGGTAACATCAAACTCAATCCAGCGGTGGTTTGAGTCGTTTTCCTCTATTACAACATCACCGGGTTTTAACGAACCACGGCGGTCATTGTTGATTTGTTTGGTCTGTTGTTCCAGGTAATTTTGCTTTCGTCCCATGATGTATCGCTTGAGCCGTAAAGCAGAATTTCCGTATCGGCATAAGTTCCGTTAGAACCGTTTTTAACCATGTAAGTTCTTAACGTTACCGTCGAAACTTCGAGGTCGATGCCGGAAATGTCAAAACCCAAAAATATTTGTCTTGCGGTGCTGCTTGTATTATCATACGGGAGTTTTCCGTTTAACACTGCGTCACTTCCGAAGTTTTTTCCGCCGTTACCGCTGTTGCTTGTAACCCATGTATCCTTGGTTACGGTTCTGTCGGTTCTTTTATAGTAATTTAAGCCGTTAACCGCGTCTGTCAGCGCCCTGACAGCCTCGTCAACGTCCTCCTGCGAGGCGTCTGCGTCATTTAAAATCGTTTCCGCAGCCGTCATTGCCTCCATAAAAACTTCAAAGCTTTTTTCGCTGAATTCAGATGACTCCTTGTAAATGTTTGCATCGTATATGTACTGCAAGGCGGATTTATCCGCGTCTGCCGACACAGAAAATCCAAAATCCGTAAAGGAGTATTTTTCGGTGAATAAATCGGTGTTTACAAATGTCAGCGGACTGATATTGCGCATTTTCAAAACATTGTCCACCCTGTTCGGCCCCATAAGGTTAAACAAAGTATCTGCAAGCTCTACCGTAAGGCGGTGTTTGCCGGAAACACCGTTCAAATCAATTAAAAACGCCTGCCATCCGAGAGAAATCGGCGCATCTTCCGTCACGCATTTTCCGTCTATGCAAAGCGACGCATCGTTTACCGGCATAACGTTTAAGTCGGTGAGCGAAACATCAAAATCCTTAATTTTTTCTTTAATTTCAAGCGGCTCGCCAAACAAAACCCCGGTTTCAAGAAAGCGGCAGGGCTGTGCATTCGGCTTTTCGTCCGTAAACAGAAATCCCGCAGAACCTTTGGCGTACATTTTCGCGTCTATAATAACGCAGCCGTCCGAAATTTCATAAGGGCACGTGTATGTTTCCCCCGACATCATATCCAAAACAAAGGGCTGTCTTGTTTCCGGGACAGATATTCTGACATTAACGTCCCTTGTTTCCTCATTGTTTACTGTAAGCACAATTTTGTCAGTGCCCGAAATTTTTGACGAACACATAATTTTCTTCGCA
>CAJLYO010000056.1 GCA_905210885.1 uncultured Eubacteriales bacterium
GTGATCTTTTTGGCGTGCATTTCTGAAACAGCGCCGCCCAGTGCGTCAACGCAAAGACCGCTGTCGTCCGCAAGAGTAATTTCGCCGCAAAGTTTCATTATCTCCGATGCCTTTTTTTCCGCATTTCCGGCAAATGTGTCCGCATCCTCCGTAACGTCGACATTTATGCCAAGTTCCTCCATGGATACAAATTCAAAACCGGTATCCTTTAAGATTTCTCTGATTTCCTTAAGCTTGCCGCGGTTTTTTGTTGCAACAACAATTTTTTTCATACTACCCCTCAATCTGCCGTCCGCTGTTTTCCTCCCCGGCATATTTTCCGGGGGACACGCCGACTATGCTTTTAAAAGTTCTTATAAAATTTGAATAATCCGAAAATCCGCAGGAAAGCGCCGTGTCGCTGACGCTTTCGCCTTTTTTCAGAAGCTTTTTCGCCTCGGTTATGCGCTTGCTTATTATGTATTTTAAAACCGTCGTACCCAGATGCTTTTTAAAAAGACAGCACAGACGGTTTACGGAAACATAGCAGTGAGCCGCGATATCCGAAAGCTGAAGCTTGTCCGATATATTTTCGTTTATGTATGCAATGCTTTCCTCGATAACCTTGTTTTCGTAGGCAGGAACATACTTGAAATCCTTGATATTCTCCGAAAAACAGCCGTTTAAAAGTGCCGCAATTTCTATAACGCGGATATCTTTTATTATGTCGTCGCCGAAACGGCTGTCATCTCCGAGAGATGAGAACAGCTCCTCGAACCGCGCCCGCTGATTAACGTTGGGCGAAAGCCTGTTTGTGGTATGCTCGTTTCTTAAATAAAAACAACCGGCAAGGTTGGTGTTCTCAGATGAGTGTGAATACAAAAACGCAGGGTGTATCTGCAAAACCCAGCGTTTAAAGGGCTGCTCGGGGGCGCACGTTATTTTGTGCGCCTCAAAGGGATTTATAACGAAAATGTCCCCGTCCTTCACGTCATAGATTTTATCGTTTATGAAAAAGGTTTTGCCGCCGGATAAGCACATAAGTACCTCGCAGCACTCGTGAACGTGAACGCTTGTGTCCGCGTCCGGCTTTTCGGAATAGAATACACCGTAGGATTTTGTGTCAACCGCCGTTTTCACGGCGTCAACGCATTTTTTAAAGCAAACCTTCACGCGCCCACCTCCTGTTTTCAATAACCCTGGATATACGAAAGGGCAGCGCCCACAGCCGTTGCGAAAATGGAATTTTCGGGTATTATAAAGTTTATGTTATGAAGTTTTTCAAGAGAGCTGAATATCTCCCCTGCCTGAGGCAGCTTGGAAAGCATGCCCGTCAGCACAACGTCGGATACGCTGTCGTTTCTGCACGCAAAAACCGCCAGCATGCCGATTGTCTGGAACACCATGTTCATAACACCCAGCGTAACGTCTGCATCACTTGCGGTGTCCTGCATTTTGCCGAAATTAGATGCCGTGGTAGATGGCGGAAGGGTTGTAATTACGCCCTTTGAAATGTCGCTTATTGCAAGGTCAACCGTTGAAAGGCTGCCCCCTGCCGCTTTTTCTATTATGGTTTCAAAACGGCTTGCACCCACAAGCTTTCCGCAAAGTCCCATCAGCGTGCCGCCGCCCACGCCGCTTCCGCCGATGTGCACGATATTGCTTTTTGACGCGCGGACAAACGCCGTGCCCGTGCCCATGCTTACTATCAGCGCCTCATCTTTTCCGGACAGGGCAAGACCGCCCAGTCCCACGGCAACAAATTCGTCCACCGATTTTGTGGGAACTCCGTAAATATTATCCTCAAAAAATGACGCGCCGACACCTGTCAAAAGTATTTGCTTAATATCCGAAAGGGCAATTTTATTTTCCTTTAAATATTTGCCCAGCGCGCCGTAAGCCGATGTAACCGGGTCGGCGGCCGTTACCTGCATTGTGGAAATGAAATTTCCGCCGGCGGTATAACCTACGATTTTTGTGGTTGAACCGCCCACATCTATACCTATTATAACGCTCATATTTTTTAACCTCTGTATTTTATTACCGCTTTGCTTACCGCGCCGCCGATTATTGTGCATGCTATTGCTTCGATAACGGTGTTTATGCTCACAAGCGCCATGATTACGGCGATTACGCTGTCACCGAAACCTTTTATATATTCGGTATTGCCGAAAAGAACTATAAGAGAGCCGACGAAAAGCACCGTGTTTATAATTGAGCACGCAAGGCTTGAAAGCAGCGCGCCGCCTGTTTCGCCGAGAGTTGTTTTCTTTAAACCGCCGAAAATCAAACCGGCAAAAAGACCCATTAAAATTCTGGGCACAAGACACATAAACGCGGTTGAAAACGCATTAATTCCAAGCAGCGTCGTACCGAATGTGTCGGCGCCGAAACACTGTGAAAAGCTTGTCAGACCGAACACCAAGCCCAAAAACGCGCCGGAGAGCGGACCTAAAACAATTGCGCCCACAGCAACAGGAATTGCCATAAATGTTATGGAAACGGGGCCTATTTCTAAATATCCCAAAGGCGTAAAAGCCATTACAAGCTCAATCGCCGTAAGAAGCGCAAGCTGAACCAGGGTTTTCACGTTTGATTTTTTGGACATATAAAACACTCCTTTGAAGTTTGCTACATAAAAATGATACCTTAATTATGCCTTTTTGTCAAGTGCCGTGAAAGCAAAATATACAGCAGCGAAAACCGATGCTGTTTTTCGTTAGCCCGGGAGAGGAGGGCGGATACCGATTCTCCTTCAAAACTGTACAACGGAAAAAAATAATAACCATTATTATTTATAATAAATGCTAAAATTGCTGAAAATATATTGAATTAATTTAAAATTTGTGATATTATGTAACAGTTGATGACTGTAATTAATTCGGATAAAATTCTCAGGAGAGGATGTACATTATATGATAAACACAGCAGTTTTAGGCTACGGCACGGTAGGTTCGGGCGTTGTCGAGATAATAAACGGCGGCTCGTTTGAAAAAAAGGCCGGCGAGGAAATAACCGTTAAAAAAATTCTGGATATCCGCAAATTTCCCGACGACCCGTACGGAAATCTTGTAACGGACAACTATGACGAAATCGTTTCCGACGGCGAAATAAGCATCATTGTGGAAACAATGGGCGGACTGAAACCGGCATATGAATTTACAAAAAGAGCTTTGGAAAGCAAAAAAAGCGTTGTAACCTCCAATAAAGAGCTTGTTGCGGCGCACGGCGCGGAGCTTTTGGCACTTGCAAAGGAAAACGGCGTAAGCTATCTGTTTGAGGCAAGTGTCGGCGGCGGTATACCCATTATCCGCCCCTTAAACAACTGTCTTGCCGCAAACGATATTACCTCCATTGCAGGTATATTAAACGGAACCACAAACTATATTTTAACCCAGATGTTTAAAAACGGCGTAAGCTTTGAGGACGCTTTGTCAGACGCTCAGAAAAAGGGTTATGCGGAGCGCAATCCCGCGGCGGACATTGAGGGTCATGATGCATGCAGAAAAATTGCCATTTTGTCATCACTGGCATACGGCAAGCAGATAAACAGCGATGATATCAAAACCGAAGGTATCACAAATATCACTTTGCAGGACGTAAAATACGCGGAAAAAGAAGGATACAGCATAAAGCTTATCGGCAGAAGCAAAAACTGCGGCGACAGTGTGTATGCCTGCGTTTCTCCGGTTATGCTGCCCAAGGGCAACCCCTTATGCGACGTTGAAGACGTTTTCAACGCCATTTTGGTAAACGGAAGTGCAACGGGGGACGTAATGTTTTACGGTAAGGGTGCCGGCAAGCTGCCTACGGCAAGCGCGGTTGTTGCCGACGTTATAGATATAGTTAAGCACAAGGGTTACGGCGCTCCTTTCTGGGAGGAAGGCGGACGGCTTGCGGTGCAGAATCCCGACCCGGTTGTAAACTATGTGCGCTTAAAGAAAAATGACAGAGCAAAAAGCGCTGTTGACGCAATTTTCGGCAGCGTGAAATATATAGAACCGGAAAACGGCGAAACCGTGTTTATAACTTCTCCGGCATCGGAGAGCAGCTTTAACGACGGTATCGCAAAGCTTAAAAGCATACTCGGTTCGGACTGCGTGATAAATACTATTGCCGTAATGCAATAATAGGGGCTGATACAAATGGGGAGCTGTACGGTTAAAGTTCCTGCAACAAGCGCAAACATGGGAAGCGGCTTTGACACCGTGGGAGTTGCGCTTGAACTTTACAATTATATATATGCTTCGGAAACGGACAGCGGACTTAGCATAACCGTCACCGACCCTTCGGATAAATTTCTGCCCAAGGACGAAAACAATCTTGTGTATCAGGGCATGAAAGCGGTTTTCGACAAGGCGGATTACCACCCTGCCGGGCTTAAAATCGTGCTTGAAAACAATATTCCGGTAACACGGGGCCTGGGCAGCAGCAGCGCCGGCATCGTAGGCGGAATAGTTGCGGCAAACGCTCTTTGCGGAAATAAGCTTTCACGGCACGAGCTTGTAACGATTGCCGCAAAGCTTGAGGGACACCCGGACAACACCACTCCGGCAATAACCGGGGGAGTTGCGGTTGCGGTAAAGGGCGAACATATTTCGTATATTAAGCTTCCGGCAAGGTGCGATGATTTGCGTTTTGCCCTGTTTATACCGAAATTTACTCTTAACACCGCCCGTGCAAGGAGCGTGCTTCCCAAAGCGGTTTCCCATACGGACGCGGTTTTTAATACTTCGCGCAGCGCCCTTTTAACTGCGGCGCTTGTGACAAAAAGATACGATATGCTGCATATCGCCATGCAGGACAGACTGCACCAGCCTTTCCGCAAATGCCTAATCGGCGGAGCAAACAGGATTTTCCGCTTCGGCAGGGAACACAGGGCGTACGCGACATATATAAGCGGCGCCGGGCCGACGATAGTATCTGTTATAAATAAAAGGAACGAAGAGGAATTTCTGCACCGTGCCGAAAACTTTCTTTTGAAACATATGAACGGCTGGAGCATAAAAATAGTTAGTGCAGACCGCTGCGGCGCGGCGGTTATTGATAAAAGGGAGGAATAGCGTGTGAACTTGATAGTCAAAAAGTTCGGCGGCAGCTCTGTTGCCAACGCCGAAAGAGTAAGAAACGTTGCGGAAATAATTACGGACGAATATAAAGCCGGGAACTCGGTTGTTGTTGTGGTTTCCGCTCAGGGCGACACAACGGACGATTTTCTGGAAAAGGCTGCCGAGATTAATACCAAGCCTTCAAAGAGGGAAATGGACGTTTTACTGTCCGCCGGCGAACAGATTTCAATGGCGCTGCTTGCAATGGCTATAGAAAAAATAGGCTGCCCGGTTGTTTCGCTTACCGGCTGGCAGGCAGGCGTTTCCACAAACAGCGTTTACGGCGCGGCGCGTATTAAAAAGATTAATACCGAGCGCATAATGAAGGAGCTTGACTCAAACAGAATAGTAATCGTGGCAGGATTCCAGGGAATTAACAAGTATGACGATATAACCACTCTCGGACGCGGCGGAAGCGATACAAGCGCGGTTGCCCTTGCGGCGGCGCTGCATGCGGACAAATGCGAAATTTACACAGATGTTGACGGCGTGTATACCGCAGACCCGAGAATTGTAAAGGATGCAAAAAAGCTTGAGGATATTTCATATGACGAAATGCTTGAGCTTGCAAGTCTGGGCGCAAACGTTCTGCATAACCGCTCGGTTGAGCTTGCATTAAAATATGACGTGCAGCTTGAGGTTAAGTCAAGCTTTGAAAGAATAAGCGGAACAATAGTTAAGGAGGTAAAAAACGTGGAAAAGATGTTAGTCAGAGGTGTAACGCGCGATAACGACGTTGCCACAATATCCCTTGTGGGGGTTGAAAATACTCCCGGAAAGGCTTTTAAGGTGTTCTCACTCCTTGCAAAAAGCAATATAAATGTTGACGTGATTTTGCAGTCAATCGGCAGAGACGATTCAAAGGATATTACCTTCTCCGTTCCGTCTGGACAGCTTGACAGCGCTATTGAAGTGCTTAATAAAAATGCCGAGGCGCTGGGCGCTCAGAAAATCGACAGCCACAGGGACGTTTCGAAGGTTTCAATCGTGGGTGCCGGCATGGTAAGCAACCCCGGTGTTGCGGCTATGATGTTTGAGGCTTTGTATGACGCTCACATTAACATTAACATGATTTCAACTTCCGAAATTAAAATTTCGGTTATTATAGACGAATGTGACGCGGAAAAAGCGGTTCGCTCCATTCACGACAAGTTCTTTAACCATGAGTGATATAATAGAAGGCAGAAATCCCGTTACAGAGGCTTTGAAAGCCGACCGCGAAATAGAAAAAATTCTGTACAGCGGTGTTGACGGGAGCATAAAGAAAATACTGGGCATGGCGCGGTCAAAAGGGATAACCGCCGTAAAGACGGACAGACGAAAGCTTGACGAAATTTCCCAGACCGGTGCACATCAGGGCATTATAGCCTATGCCGCGGTAAAAAGCTACTGCACGGTGGACGATATTTTAAAAATCGCACGGGAAAAGGGCGAGCCGCCCTTTATCGTCCTGCTTGACGGAATTGAGGACCCCCACAATTTAGGTTCGATTTTAAGAACCTGCGAGGGCGCCGGCGTGCATGGGGTGATTATCCCGAAACGCCACAGCGCCGGGCTTAACTCAACCGTTGCGAAAACCTCCGCCGGGGCTGTGGAATACATGCCTGTTGCAAAGGTTTCAAACCTGGCGCAGACCATGGAAAAGCTGAAGGACGAGGGCGTGTGGTTTTATGCGACCCATCAGGACGCGGAGCAGAAATACAATGAGATAAAATATGACGGCGGCGTAGGTCTGGTAATAGGCAGCGAGGGCAGCGGCGTAAGCCGCATTGTTGCGGATAAATGCGACTTTTTGATAAGCATACCCATGAAGGGAAAAATAAATTCCTTAAATGCGTCCGTTGCCGCCGGAATTATAATTTATAACGTACTTAATAGCAGAGGTGAATAAAAATGAAAGCAGTTGTTACGGTTCTGGGCTGTGATAAGGTGGGAATTATCGCAAAAGTTGCGGCTATTCTTGCGGAAAACAACGTAAATATTCTTGACATAACGCAAACCACAATGCAGGATATTTTCACAATGATTATGCTTGTGGACATTTCCGAATGCAAGGTGGAATTTTCGCGCCTTGTTGACACTTTGGACAGCGAGGGCAAAAAAATCGGCGTTGATATAAAGACTCAGCATTATGACATATTTAAGTCTATGCAGGAAATCTGAAACCGCAATTTTTGCGGTTTTTTCCAAATAACGACAGTCAGGAGAACACTATGATTAACTCGAGAAAAATTCTTGAAACCATAAAAATGATTAATGAGGAAAACCTGGATATCAGAACGATAACCATGGGAATTTCCCTGCGCGACTGCTGCGGCACGAACATTGACGACGTGTGCGCACGCATATACGATAAAATTACAAAAACTGCGCAGAACCTTGTTAAAACAGGCGAGGATATAGAGCATACATACGGTATCCCGATTATAAACAAGCGAATTTCCGTTACCCCCATTGCCATGATAGGCGAAAGCTGCAAAACGGACAGCTACGTAAAAATCGCACAGACTTTGGATAAGGCGGCGGAGGAAACCGGCGTTAACTTTATCGGCGGCTTTTCGGCGCTTGTGCATAAGGGCTTTACCAAGGGTGACGAGGTGCTGATTAACTCCATACCCGAGGCTTTGGCGGTTACAGAAAAGGTTTGCTCTTCGGTAAACGTTGCCTCCACAAGAGCCGGCATTAACATGGACGCCGTTTATAAAATGGGTAAAATTATAAAGGAAACCGCAGAGCTTACCAAAGACCGCGCAGGCTTTGGCTGTGCAAAGCTGGTTGTATTTTCAAACGCCGTTGAGGATAACCCCTTTATGGCAGGCGCATTTCACGGTGCAGGCGAGCCGGAAACGGTCATAAACGTAGGCGTTTCGGGTCCCGGCGTTGTTAAAAAAGCCCTTGAAAAGGTAAAAGGCGAGGACTTCAGCGTTGTTGCGGATACCATAAAAAGAACGGCGTACAAAATAACGCGTATGGGTCAGCTTGTGGCAAAGGAAGCGTCACAGCGGCTTAACGTTCCTTTCGGAATCGTGGATTTGTCACTGGCTCCGACACCGGCAATTGGTGACAGCGTTGCGTATATATTAGAGGAAATGGGTCTTGAAAAATGCGGAACCCACGGAACAACGGCGGCGCTTGCACTGTTAAACGATGCGGTTAAAAAGGGCGGAGTTATGGCGTCATCTCACGTGGGCGGCTTAAGCGGAGCGTTTATCCCCGTTTCGGAGGACGCAGGTATGATTGACGCGGTAAACGTAGGTGCGCTGTCAATTGAAAAGCTGGAGGCAATGACGTGCGTATGCTCCGTGGGACTTGACATGTTTGCCGTTCCCGGGGACACAAGCGCGGAAACAATTTCCGCGATAATCGCAGACGAAGCGGCAATCGGCATGATTAACACAAAAACCACCGCTGTGCGTGTTATTCCGGCTCCGGGCGCAAAGGTAGGCGACAGAGTGGAATTCGGCGGACTTTTGGGACATGCGTACGTAATGCCCCTTTCAAAGTACGACAGCAGCGAGTTTGTAAAAAGAGGCGGACGTATTCCGGCTCCTATAAACAGTCTTAAAAATTAGGAAGTGTATGTCTTATGGATAAGCTGATAAGAAAAATTATCGAAATTGACAAAAAAGCTCAGGAAATTGCGGACGAGGCAAACAGCGCCTCTGCCGAACTTTCCTCCGAAACCGAGGCGGAAATTGAAAAAATCCGCAGCGAGTATGACGAAAAGCTGAAAGCGGAGCTTGACCGCAGAGAAGCCGAAATCAAGGCGGAAACGGAGAAAAAACTCTCCGATGCAAAGGCGCGGCACAGTGCGGAGATGGCGCAGCTTGAGGAAAGCTATTCGGGCAGCGGCAAGCTTAAAAAGCAGATATTTAACGATATACTGGAAGTGATGTAATGCAGGGCGCATTAATGAAATACGGCGCAATAAACGCCAAGGTCAGCGTTATGTGCCGCAATTTGCTAAAAGATAAGGATTATGACGAGCTGCTTTCAAAAAACAGCGTTTCGGAGGTTGTGTCGTGGCTTAAGCAAAACAGCGGTTATGCACAGCTTTTGGGCGGAATCCAGGAGGGAAGCGTTCACCGAGGGCAGCTTGAAGGTATTTTAAAAAGCTCTTTTGACCGCGACTGCGAAAAGCTTGCGCGTTTTTCAAAGGATAACCTCCACAGATTTTTAAAAATCTATGTTGTGGGCGCGGAAGTTGCATTTTTAAAAAAGCTGCTTGCGGCGGGTG
>CAJLYO010000057.1 GCA_905210885.1 uncultured Eubacteriales bacterium
GTGGTTGGCGCCGTGGGCGAAATCGACGGCGTGAGCCGCGTAAGGCTTGGATCGCTGGAGCCCAACGTGTTTACGGATAAGTTTTTGGAAACGGTTAAAAATCAGCCTAAGCTTTGCCCGCATTTTCATATCTCATTGCAAAGCGGCTGTACCGAAACCCTAAAGCGTATGAACAGGCACTATACGGCGGAAAAATATCTTGAATTTCTGGATAAAATAAGGGCGGTGCGCCCCGGGGTGAATTTTACAACCGATGTTATGACGGGGTTCCCCGGCGAAACGGAGGAGGAGTTTAGGGAGAGCTGCGAAACGGTGGAAGAGGCGCAGTTCGGGTCTATCCACGTTTTCCCGTATTCAAAGCGCGAGGGCACGCCTGCGGCGGAGATGGAAGGCCAGGTGGACGAGCACGAAAAAGCGCGCCGTGCCGCTGTTATGGCAGATATCGGGCACAGGCTCACCCAAAAGCGTCTTGAAGGATATTTGGGCAAAACCGTTTCGGTGCTTTTTGAAACAGAGGATGAGGGCTTTACCCCCGATTACGTAAAGGTAAGGGCGGAAGGTGCTCAGCCCGGAAGCCTCGAAAATGTTACGGTGACCGGTATTTGCGGCGATACCTTGACGGGAGTTATAAGCAAGTGACGCGGTTTCGTCTGTTTTGCCGAAAATTTAGGAAAAATCCGAAAAAATCCGAAAAAACTATTGCAATTACGGAAAAAATATGATATTATAGTAAGGCTATAATTGTATTATTGTGTACAATTATGTGAAAATACGCACGCGCGCGGGATTTAACGGACGTTGCCATTAGGCAAAGGAGAGTAGAATCCATGCGCTCTGAGATTAGCAGAATTTCCGTTCTTTTCGCTTTTCGCGTTTGAAAGGCGTCAGCCTGTCTGCACGTTGCAAAGTGTAAATAACAAAAATTCTGCTGAGTTCAGAGTCGCAGAGTTTAAAAAGTGCAAATTATTTGTAAGAAAAGGCAAAAGCGCAGTCAATCCTGTCGGATTGGCGAGCATTTTAACGCATTATTGCAGAAAATTTGCCTTTTTAAACCGCATGGATTCAACACTCCTTTGCCTAATGGTTTCCGCTGAAAATGAACGCGGCGGAGGTGCAGTTAAAAACAAGGAGGATTTAAAAATGGGAGTAATTTCAATGAAACAGCTTCTGGAGGCAGGCGTTCACTTCGGACACCAGACTCGCAGATGGAACCCGAAAATGGCTCAGTACATTTTCACGGAAAGAAACGGTATCTACATTATCGACTTGCAGAAAACCGTTAAAAAGGTAGAGGAAGCATACAATTTCGTACGCGAGATTTCGGAAGGCGACGGAAGCATCCTGTTTGTCGGCACAAAGAAGCAGGCTCAGGAAGCAATTTGCGAAGAAGCTAAGCGCGTAGGCATGTTCTACGTTAATAACAGATGGCTTGGCGGTATGCTTACAAACTTCAAGACAATCAGAAAGAGTATCGACCGTCTTTATCAGCTTGAAAAGATGGAAGAGGACGGCACATTTGAGCTTCTTCCCAAGAAGGAAGTTTTGAAGCTTAAAAAGGAAATGGAGAAGCTTGAGAAAAACTTCGGCGGTATTAAGGAAATGAAAAAAATGCCCTCCGCTATGTTTGTTGTTGACCCCAGAAAGGAAAGAATTGCGATTGCGGAAGCAAAAAGACTGGGTATCCCCGTTGTTGCAATAGTTGACACAAACTGCGATCCGGAAGAGGTTGACTACGTTATCCCCGGTAACGATGACGCTATCCGTGCGGTTAAGCTTATCGTTGAGTGCATTGCAAACGCTGTTTTGGAAGCTAAGCAGGGCGAATCCTTTGCAAAAGAAGAGGAAGCAAAGTCCGAGGCTGAACAGACAGAGGAATAATACTAAAGTTAAAGGAGTTTTGAAATATGATTTCAGCAAGCGATGTAAAAAAGCTGCGTGAGGTTACGGGCTGCGGTATGATGGACTGCAAAAAGGCTCTTAACGAAACAGACGGCGATTTTGACAAGGCTATTGATTTTCTGCGTGAAAAGGGTCTGGCAACAGCTCAGAAAAAAGCAGGCAGAATTGCTTCCGAGGGTCTTGTTGATATTTTGGTGGAAGGCAATATCGGCGCTATGGTAGAGGTTAACTCCGAGACAGACTTCGTTGCTAAAAACGAAGAGTTCCGCACATTTGTTAAAAATGTTGCAAGACAGGTTATCGCTATCAATCCTGCTGACGTTGACGCGCTTTTAGAGTCAAAGTTTATTGACGATGAGTCAGTTACAATAAAGGATATGCTTACCGAGAAAATCGCAAAAATCGGCGAGAACATGAACATCAGACGTTTCGCAAGATACGAAGGCGGCGTTGTAGGTTACGTTCATGCGGCAGGCAGAATCGGCGTTATGGTTAAGGTTGAAGCTGACCTTACAAACGAAGACGCTATGACAGCCGCTCACGACTGCGCAATGCAGATTGCGGCTATAAACCCCATGTATAAGGATAAGGAAAGCGTTCCTGCTGCAGATGTTGAAAAGGAAAAGGAAATCATCATCGCTCAGATTAAGGAAGATCCCAAAAACGCTTCCAAGCCCGAGAATATCATCGAAAAGATGGTTGGCGGTAAAATCAATAAGTTCTACGAGCAGAACTGCCTTATCGAACAGGCTTTCGTTAAAGACGACAGCATAAGCGTAGGCAAATATCTCGCTTCAAAGAACGTTAAACTTATCGACTTCGTTCGTTTTGAAAAGGGCGAAGGCCTTGAGAAAAAGCAGGACAACTTTGCAGAAGAAGTTGCCGGCATGATTAAATAATTACAGGAGGATTATAAATATGCTTCAGACATATCAGCCTAAAAAGCGTCAGAGAAAAAAGGTTCACGGCTTCAGAAAACGTATGGCAACCAAAAACGGCAGAAAGGTTTTGGCACGCCGCCGCTTAAAGGGCCGCGCTAAAATTTCAGCGTAGTTTTATTCGGTACGGAACGGGCAAAAGAGCCCCTTCCGTACTTTGTAATATTTAAAAGGAGAAAGTCCGGAATGAAAAACACACTGTCACTTAACCTTAATACGCTGTTTCGGCGGCTGTATTACAAAGGAAAGACCGTTCACAGTCCGTACTTTACTCTGTATTATCAGAAGGCTAACAAAGGGCCTGTAAACCGGCTGGGCTTTACGGTAAGCACAAAGCTTGGCAAGGCGGTCGTAAGAAACAAAATCCGCCGCCGGCTGTACGAGAGCTTCAGAAAATATGAACCGGATTTAAAAACAGGCTACTACATGGTTATCGCGGCGAAACATTCCGCCGTTGACGCCGATTTTCACAGCCTTTGCCGGACTATGGGCGGAGTATTGAAAAAGGCGGATTTATTTAAAGATGAAAACACTGATGATACTGATAATTAAATTTTACAGAAAATTCATTTCGCCGATAAAAAAACCGTGCTGCCGGTTTTATCCCACCTGCTCGGCATACTGCCTTGAGGCTGTGGAAAAATACGGCGCGTTAAAGGGCGGAATACTGTCTTTAAAACGGATTTGCAGATGTCATCCCTGGAACAGCGGAGGCTATGACCCTGTTCCGTGATTTTGGAGGAAATATGGCTAATTTAATCAGACCATTCGGAGCTTTTTTAAAGCTTTTGTACGATTTTACGGGAAACTACGGCTGGGCGCTCGTTTTGTTTACAATCGCGGTTAACTTGGTTTTGCTGCCCCTTAATATAAAGCAGCAGAAATCCATGGGCGCTATGCAGAAAATTCAGCCGAAGCTAAACGAAATTCAGAAAAAATATCAATATGACAAAGAAAAGCAGAGTCAGGAAATGATGAAGCTTTATCAGGAATATAAAATCAATCCCATGAGCGGCTGTCTGCCTATGCTTATACAGATGCCTATTATTCTTATTTTGTATCAGGCAATTTACAAACCGCTTACTTACATGTTCGGACCGTCCCACGGCTTTACGCCGGAGGTTGTCAAGGCGCTTGTGGATAAATCTACCGTGCTTGCCGGCAAGGCGGTTACGGAAATCAGCGTTTTTTCATACTGGGACAAGCTTACCGACTTGCTGCCCTCAGGCGCCCATGCTATGAATTTTAACTTTTTCGGGCTTGATTTATCACAGATACCAAATTTCAGAGTTCCGAGCCTTTTGTGGATAATACCCGTTGTGTGCGGTCTTACGACTTATGCACTGTCGGCACTTTCCATGTCGCAGACAAAACAGCCGCAGGCAACAGACGGTAACCCCACGGCGAACTCTATGCAGTCAATGCAGACATTTATGCCTTTTATGACCGCGTTTTTTGCATTCACGCTGCCGGCGGCACTGGGATTTTACTGGTCTGTCAGCAACGTTGTAAGAATGGGTCAGCAGGTGTATTTAAACCACAGATTTAAAAATAATACCGACGGCGAACCGGAAAAACCCCAAGGCACGGTTCACCCGTCAAAGAAGAAAAAGGGGAGAAAGTAGATGACCGAACGTATTGAATTTATCGCAAAAACCGTAGATGAAGCGGTTATGAACGCCATGAAACATTTTGGCACAACCCGTGATAAAATTAATGTAAGAATAGTTGAGGAGGGCTCTAAGGGTCTTTTCGGCTTCGGCGCAAAGGACGCAAAAATCGTTGCTTCTCTTAAGGATTTATCCGAAATAAAACCGGAAAAGAAGGAAGAACCAAAGCCTGCTCCCAAAAAGGAAGCTCCGAAAAAAGAAGTTAAAAAGGAAGCAGCGCCCGCACCTGCAAACGATGACGAAACCGAGTCTGTACCCAAACCGCGCAAGGAGCGCGTTTTGACAGACGAGGCTGCCGCTCACGGTGAAAAGGCATCGGTTGAGTTTTTAAGCGGACTTATCGAAAAAATGGGTATTGACTGCACCGCAACCGCACAGCGCGAGGGCGAGTGCGTTAAAGTTGTACTGCGCGGAGAAGGCGTAGGCATGTTAATCGGCAGACGCGGAGATACACTGGATTCCGTTCAGTATCTTACAAATCTGTATGTTAACAAAAAGCGCCGCGGCGATGACTATTGCCGTATTATCGTTGATTCCGAAACATACCGCGCAAAAAGACAGGAAACCTTGATACGCCTTGCAAACAGCATGGCAAACAAGGCTTGCAAGTATCATAAGGATATGTCGCTTGAGCCTATGACTCCTTATGAACGCCGTATAATCCATTCGGCATTGCAGAATGTTCCCAATGTTAAAACACGCAGCGTCGGCGAGGAGCCTAACAGACGTGTGATAGTAATGTATAAAAAATAATAACAGCCCTTTTTGATTAAAAAAATCCGCCTGTCATACAGGCGGATTTTTTGTTGTAAACGTTCTGCGATATGCCGTTAGCGGCGTGCAGGCGGATATGGCTTTTGCTCGTCGGTTAAATCCATTAAAAAATCTATGCTTGTGTTGTAGAATTTCGCGAGAATCAGCAAATTTTCACCGGTGGGAAGCGATTCGCCGCTTTCATATTTTGACAGCGTGCTTTGGCTTATGCCCGTTTCCATCTGCACCTTTAGCTGTGTGTAATCTTTTGTTACTCTTATTAATTTCAAATTTTTCATTATTTACCACCGCCCTTTTATTCAATTATTACATATTTTATGCTTGACATTCATGTAATATTAGAATATAATATTTCCATAACGAATATTGCACGGCGTAGATGTGTCAGTGCGATGTCACGTCCCATAACCGCCATTACGGCTATGGGACGATACGTTGTACAACCATATACACCGACGCAACGCCGCCCCGGGCGGTATTGCAATCTGTAAAAATTTGTGATATACTGTATATGAAATGCAAAAAATATGAAATTCAGCTTATAAAAAGGAAAGACGGTTGATATATGGATAAACAAAAAACATGCTGTTTTACCGGGCACAGGCAAATTGCTGCCGGGGATTATGACAGACTGTACGGCGAGGTCAAAAAACTGATAAAAAAATTAAATTCTGAAAATGATGTAACCGTTTTTATTGCCGGCGGCGCTCTTGGCTTTGATACCCTTGCGGCGAAAGCGGTGCTTGAGCTAAAAGACGTTTTGGGTATTTCTCTTATTCTGTATTTGCCGTGTGAAAGCCAGGCACGCAACTGGACGAAAAGCGCAAAAGAGGAATATTCGGATATACTGCGCCGCTGTGACGGCTTTCGGTATATATCATTGGGGTACACAAGGGATTGTATGCTGAAACGCAACAGGGCAATGGTCGACAGCAGTGCCTTTTGCATTGCATATAAAAAAAGAAATTACGGCGGTACGGCGTTCACGGTTAATTATGCCGAGTCCGCCGGTGTTACCGTTATTTCTTTGGAGTAGCTGCAATATACGAACAGCTTGGTATAACGAACGCTGTGCACGTGACGCAAACCGCAGTGTCTACCTAAGGGGAGAATTCCCGGCGAAAATATCCGGGACATTGCCCACAATGACCGTTTCCGTTACGGGGACGGCTGTTTCAAGGCTAACCGAGGTTATCCCGTAGGGCAGAATAACGTTTACCGTTGTTTTCACGCGCATGCTTACCGAGTGAACCGTTTGGTTTATGCCGCCGGATTTAAAGCTGCTTTCAATGTCCGCCTCGGTAAAACCGGTGCTTGCAAGGGTGACCGGGATTTTCGGCCCCGTTCCGGAAAACATAATATGATTTAAAACCGCCCCGAGGGGAATTTGCAGTTTTTTTGAGTTTTGTATGTTTTCGGCGACACGCCGCGCCGTTTCCGCTCTGATTTTATTTACACCCGGGGTGTTTATTTCTATTGAGTTGATTTTCCCGTCCGCGCCGCGGCACAGCCGGTAAAAATCACTGTACGATGCCGTTTTTGTCACGTCATTTACAGAGGAGTATATAATTTTTGCCGCCTCTGCCTTTGCCGCCGATTGGGCATACGTTTTAATAAGGGGAAGTACTCTTTTTTGCACGCTGTACGCGGTTAAAAGCACAACTGCGGCAAAAACAGCCGTCAGGGCAAGCTGCATTATGCGCCTTATACGTATTGTGTATATAAAATAATGCCTGAGCCTGTTCAAAAATAATCACCCGATATATTATATGATTTGGGCAGACGTTATGTTACATGCAAGCTGCCTTGCCTTTATGCGCGAGCCGTGTTCCATAAGGGCGCAAATCAGGGCGGTTTCGGTGACCGTGCCGATAATGTTCATGTCCTCGTCCACAATATTTATTATGTAGTATTTATTATAGCTTAATTTTTTCAAAACGTTCATTGCCGTTAGTCCTATTGATTTGCACCAAACACATTGTTGTAATTCCTGCAAATCCTCCGAATAAGAATGAGAGTATTGAAATAATTATAGTTTTCATTTTGTTATTCCTTTCTGTGTGTAATTGGGGTATTAGGGGAGAGCCCCTAACAAGCGTGTTTTTGCTCTTTAGGAGTAAAAACGCACTGCTTGCTAAGACAAGTCAGCATAGCATTATGCTGCTTCATTTACTGAATAAATCCATATATTTATCAATCAAATCATCATCTAACGAATGATATTCGCTATCAAATTCACTTGCACCTACAAGGATAAAACTGCCGTATATGAGTTCTGTTTTACCTGTTTCAGTATCAGTTACGGTGTAACTTGCAGAAAGAGAAAGTCTTTTACCGTCGGTGTTACAAAGCAAGGCGACATCATCTTCAAACGGCATATATTCGTCTACATCACCGCAGATAATTTCACTAATCGCTTGGTAATTGTTTTCGATTGTAATCATCTTCGGTTTGCTAAACGGTTCAACGAGCAATACCTTTATCAAGTTTTCTTCGCTCACTTTTTATTCTCCTTTCAGATACAACCGGCTTCATACCTTTACTTAAAAGCAAAAAATCGTTAACATCTTTTCCTCTCGGAACAGGGTTGTCAACGATTTCAATATTAGGATATTCAGTTGGTAAAATGATTTTTAATGTTTTTGTGGCTAATCTTCCGGCATAGTCGCTGTCGAGATGCAAGTATATCTTTTCAATGTATGGATGACTTTTAAGATACGTCACAAGTGCTTTAGGTATCTTGCTTTCTTCGATTTTTTCTTTAGGCGTATACACTCCTGCAAGAGAAATCATCGAAACATTTTGCCAATCTTTACCTTGCATTTTAACAAGAGTGGCATAAGACAAAAGGTCGATTGCAGATTCAAACAAATGAATATTTGAATTATCATTTGTCAATTTAAAGGAATATGACTTATTGCTTCCCTCACATTCGCCCATAATTCTTTTGTTCTCCGTTGCACGAAACGCTGCATACTTAGGTTTATTTTGTTCATTAAAACCTACAAAGACAGCGTTATGATACGGTAAACTTTCAAATATGAGGTTATACTCAAGGCAATAATCTATGATACTTTCATCAATACCTCTGCCGGTCAAGTATTCTTTAACCTTATCATCTGTCGGACTTTTTGGTGGCAGTTTCAGGTTATATACTCGCTTCTTATTAGGTGCAATCGCTTTAATCGGCGGTTGCAATTTTTCTTTTTCAACGATAATTTTGACTGCGTCGATAAAAGAATATCCCTTAACATCGGTCAAATATTTAACTGCACTTTTGCCGCCTATACCTCTTGAATTCCAACACCAAAGCCCGTTTGATATTTTTAAGCTGTCGTGTTCCTTAGTACAATAGGTATCTCCTGAAAAGTGAACAAGCTCATCAGGTTCGTAGTTTTGAAGATATGTGAGCAAGTCCATTTCCTTTGCTTTTTTTATTACTTCTTTTGGATAATATGGCAAGATCATTGCTCCTCTCTGTATTTTTGCTTTTGCTCTTGTGTCAAATCTAAATCGTGCCCGGTACCGTTCTTAATACAATCACGAATCATTTGCATATGAGTACAATCAGTAGCAAGCCACTCTTGATAAAGAAATTCAAGCGGTCTTTTCTTTGACAGCAAGTGTTTCTTTTCTTTGTAGCTTAAATTCAAATCGTCATCTTCAAAGCAATACAAAATGTCTTGCTTATATACGATTTCATAAGCCGATTCAATAGCTTGATTGGGTTTTACCGACTGCTCGGATTTAATTTTTTCAAGAAACATTTTCAGCGCTCTTTCTTCTTTTGTTTTTTCTCTGATTCAAGTTTGGCAATCTTATGCTCTGCCTGTCTATTTGCTTCTTGTAAATTTCCGATAAGAATAATATTGGAAATAACTCCCAACACAATCACGCACAGCTTGTCACGATTAATCGGCGTATAAAAGATCCAACTGTGATCTGTGGAAAAAAAGAATGCTGAATATAAAACAGCAATAACACCACTTATTATCCCTGCCAAATACCCGGATTGTACTA
>CAJLYO010000058.1 GCA_905210885.1 uncultured Eubacteriales bacterium
GCGTCTTACCGCAGCTTTTGTAATATGCCGCCGTCTGCACTATAAGCATTGACGCTACAACCGCGTCTTTGTCGCGGGCGTATGTTCCCTTTAGGTAGCCGTAGCTTTCCTCAAGTCCGAAAAGAAAAATGTTATCGTGTCCGTTTTCGTATTCCTTTATCTTTTCACCTATATATTTAAATCCGGTCAGAACGTTGCATAATTTAATGCCGTAGCTTTCCGTGATTTTGCTGATTGTTTCTGTGGTTACCACTGTTTTTATAACCGTGTGTTCCGGCTTAAGACTGCCGTCGTTTTTCATTTTTCTAAGGATAAATTCACACATTAACATGCCGGTTTGATTGCCGTTTAGTATAGCATATTCTCCGTCTGCCGTCTTTACCGCGATGCCAACGCGGTCGCTGTCGGGGTCGGTGCCCAAAACCAGGTCTGCGCCTGATTCCTTTGCATAATTTATTCCTAATGTCAGTGCCTCGGCATTTTCCGGATTGGGCGATTTAACCGTCGGGAAGTTTCCGTCAGGCAGCTCCTGCTCCGGAACTGTGAAAACATCAGCCGCGCCGATTTCCTTTAAAATGCGCCTTACCGATTTATTTCCCGAGCCGTGGAGGGGAGTGTATACAACTTTCAAATCATCGGGTATCGCAATATTCAAAGACTGTTCCTTAACAGCCGCGATATATGCGTCATCAACCTCCGCGCCGATAACTGTATAATTGGGATTTTCGCACAGCTTTACATCGGCGAAAACATCGGTTTTATCGATGTATTTTATGATTTTGTCAGCCGTTGTCGGCGGTATCTGACCGCCGTCCTCGCCGTACACTTTGTAACCGTTGTATTCCTTCGGGTTGTGGCTTGCGGTTATAACGATTCCGCGTGCGCATTTTAAATATCTTACCGCAAACGACAGCTCCGGTGTGGGGCGCAGGTCGTCAAAAAGGTAAGTTTTTATGCCGTTTGCACAAAGTACGTTTGCACATTCCACTGCGAATGTTTTTGAGTTGTTACGCGAATCGAAAGCAATAACCACGCCGTTTTTACTCATTCCGGCTTCATTTATTTCGTTTGCAAGTCCCTGTGTTGCACGGCGCACGGTATATATATTCATTCTGTTTGTGCCGGTTCCCATAATTCCGCGCAGTCCGCCCGTGCCGAATTGAAGGTCTGTGTAGAAAGCGTCGTTTATTTCCTGCTCGGAGTAATTTTTTAATTCCCCGGCGTGCTTTTCGTCAACATTTTTAAGCCAATATTCGTATTTTTCTTTGCAGTCCATTTTTACTTCACCCTCTGTATGTATCGTTGTTAAATATAGAACTTTTGCTATTACCTTACTATTATAATATAATACCGGTTTTTCGTCAACCGCTTTTTTGCAATTGTTAATAGATAAACTTGTGGCATTTTGGTTAATAAATAAAAAAACATACCGTCTGCCCTTACGGACAAACGGTATGTTTTTTGGTTGCCGAACTAGGATTCGAACCCAGACAAACAGAGTCAGAGTCTGTCGTGCTACCTTTACACAATTCGGCAGTGACAATACCTTTATTATATTAGCACTTAATTTTTGATTTGTCAATACTTTTATGCTATTTTTTGCAAAAAAGTTTAAAATATTCACACAGACCTGTTTTTCTATCGGAGAATTTTGTAAATAAAATTACAATATGGTATTGACTTAGAGCGGCAATATGCGATATAATTATAAGATAATGGGACAGTATGATGAAGGGAATGTTAAAATGAAAAATCTTGACACAAAATATAATCCTCATCAGGTAGAGGACAGAATCTATAAATCCTGGGTTGACGGCGGATATTTTCACGCTGAGGTTAATCCGGATAAAAAGCCGTTTACTATTGTTATACCGCCGCCGAATGTTACAGGGCAGCTTCACATGGGACATGCCCTTGACGAAACCTTGCAGGATATCCTTATAAGATATCACCGTCAAAAGGGCGAGGAGGCTTTGTGGATGCCCGGAACCGACCATGCCGGCATTGCTACTCAGATTAAGGTAGAGGAGGCACTCAGAAATGAGGACGGCACAACGCGTTATGATTTGGGACGCGAAAAATTCCTCGAAAAGGTTTGGGACTGGAAAGAAAAGTTCGGCACGCGCATTATAAGCCAGCTCAAAAAGCTCGGTTCCTCGTGCGACTGGGACAGAGAACGCTTTACGATGGACGAGCGCTATTCAAAAGCCGTAAAAGAAGTGTTTGTAAACCTTTATAATAAGGGGCTAATATACCAGGGCAACAGAATTATAAACTGGTGTCCCCACTGCACAACGGCTTTGTCCGATGCAGAGGTTGAATATGAGGAGCAGGCAGGTCATTTCTGGCATATTAAGTATATGTTTAAGGACAGCGACGAGTATGTTATAATCGCAACAACCAGACCGGAAACTCTGCTTGGTGATACCGCCGTTGCCGTTCATCCGGATGACGAGCGTTATAAGCACCTTGTAGGCAAAACGCTTATTCTGCCTCTTGTCAACAGAGAAATCCCTCTTATTGCGGACGAGTATGTGGATAAGGAGTTCGGTACGGGCTGTGTTAAGATTACGCCTGCCCATGACCCCAACGACTTTGAAGTCGGTCTGCGCCATAATCTTGAACAGATTAAGGTTTTGGACGATGATGCCAAAATTAACGAATACGGCGGAAAATATCAGGGTATGGACAGATATGAGGCAAGAAAAGCAATCGTTTCGGACCTTGACGCTATGGGTCTTTTGGTTAAGGTGGAGGAGCACAGCCATAACGTTGGTCAGTGCTACCGCTGCGGAACAACGGTTGAGCCTATTACTTCAAAACAGTGGTTTGTAAAAATGGCGCCCCTTGCAAAAGACGCGCTTAAGGTTGTAAACGACGGTGAGATTAAATTTGTTCCCGACAGATTTTCAAAAACCTATACAAACTGGATGGAAAACGTTCACGACTGGTGTGTATCGCGTCAGCTTTGGTGGGGTCACAGAATCCCGGCCTATTACTGCGATAAGTGCGGTGAAACGGTTGTTTCAAAGGAAGATGTTGAAACCTGCCCCAAGTGCGGCGGAAAGCTTCGTCAGGATGAAGATGTTCTGGATACATGGTTCTCGTCTGCTTTGTGGCCGTTTGCTACATTGGGCTGGCCCGACAAAACGGAGGAGCTGGAATACTTCTACCCCACAAACGTGCTTGTAACAGGTTACGATATAATTTTCTTCTGGGTATCAAGAATGATATTCAGCGGAATGGAGCACATGAAGGAAAAGCCGTTTGATACGGTTTTGATTCACGGTCTTGTCCGCGACAGTCAGGGCAGAAAGATGAGCAAGTCGCTGGGCAATGGTATTGATCCCCTTGAAATTATAGATAAATACGGTGCCGATGCACTGCGCTTTACTCTTGCTACCGGTAATTCGCCGGGTAACGACATGAGATTTTACGAGGAACGCGTCGAGGCAAGCAGAAATTTTGCAAACAAAATATGGAATGCTTCGCGCTTTGTTCTTATGAATCTGGACGACAGCGCATCGGATATTTTGCCCGAAAAGCTTATGCCTGAGGATAAATGGATTATCAGCAAGCTTAATGATTTAATTGCAAGAGTAACGGATAATCTTGATAAATATGAGCTTGGTATCGCGGTTTCAAACCTGTACGATTTTATTTGGGACGAGTTCTGCGATTGGTACATCGAGCTTGTTAAACCGCGCATGGGAACAGAAAACAATCCGCAAAATGTCCTTGTGTACGTTTTGTCGAATATATTGAAGCTTTTGCACCCGTTTATGCCTTTTATAACTGAGGAAATTTACGGCTACCTTCCCGTTTCGGACAAGAAGGCGCTTATAATAACGCCGTGGCCCGAGTACAAAAAAGAGCTTGAGTTTAAAACAGATGTTGAAAATATCGAGCTTATTAAATCGGCTATTAAGGCAATCAGAAATAGCAGAACAGAGATGAATGTACCGCCTTCAAAGAAAGCGAAGGTGATTATCGTTACAAAGCTCGGAGATGTATTTTCCGGCGGTGAGGCATTCTTTAAAAAGCTTGCATGGGCAGAAAGCGTCGTTGTAAGCGAAACAAAGGACGGCATTGACGACAATTGCATTTCGTTGGTAACAGAAGGTGCGGAAATTTTCATGCCCCAGGGTGATTTGATTGACAGAGAAAAGGAAATTGCACGTCTTGAGGGCGAAAAGAAAAAGCTTGAGGGCGAAATCCTCCGGGTTGAGAAAAAGCTTTCAAACGAAGGATTTACTGCAAAAGCTCCCAAACAGGTAATTGACGCCGAACGCGAAAAGGGTGTTAAGTACAAGGCTATGCTTGATAAGGTTTTGGAAGGACTTGAAAAGCTTAAATGAGTGTAGACGCTGCTCTTAACTATATCCACTCCTTAAAGAGATTCGGAAAAAAGCCGGGGCTTGCGCAGATAAAAAAACTGTTAGAACGCCTTGGCAACCCTCAGAAAAAGCTTCGTTTTGCGCATGTTGCCGGGACAAACGGCAAAGGCTCGACTTGTGCGTATATTTCAAGTATTTTGTCGTGTGCGGGATATAAAACAGGGCTGTTTATTTCGCCTTTTGTCAATGTGTTTAATGAAAGGATACAAGTTAACGGCAAGAATATTCCCGATGATGATTTGGTTAAATTTACGCTTATTGTTAAGGAGGCGGCGGAAGGCTGCGTCCTTAACGAGTTTGAATTTATAACAGCAGTGGGCATGATGTATTTTGCCCATATGCAGTGTGATTACGTTGTTTTGGAGGTAGGACTCGGCGGTCGCTATGACGCCACGAATGCCATTGACACACCGGAGGCTGCCGTAATTGCAAGCATAGGTATAGACCATACGGAGATACTCGGAGATACAATAGAAAAAATCGCATTTGAAAAGTGCGGCATTATAAAGCCGGGCGGAAACGTTATTGCTTATTGTGACAATGTGCCGTCTGTAAATGAGGTAATCCGCACAGTTGCCGAAAAAAACGAAGCGGTTCTTACAATATGCGGTAAAGAAAAAATAAGAATTTTGTCGCAAAAACCATGCAAAACCGTGTTTGAATATGACGGCGGTATGTATGAAACGGGAATGTGCGGTGTTCACCAGGTTTATAATGCGGTCAGTGCAATTGAAACCGCAAAGCTGCTGAATTTTGACGACAGCTTTATAAAGGCAGGACTTTCATCGGCACATTTTTACGGAAGGCTTCAGATTGTTTCGGAAAATCCGCGCGTTATTATTGACGGCGCTCATAATTTTTCCGGTGCTGCCGCCTTGAAGAATGCACTTTTAACGTATTTCCCGAACGACGAAATAACCGTGGTTATGGGGATGCTTAAAGATAAAGAGTATGAAAAGTGCGTTGCCCAAATTGCACCTTTGGCGAAAAAATTTATCGCCACCGAGCCGGACAGTGTGCGGAAGGTTCCGGCATCTGTTCTTGCGGAAACCGCAAGGGCGTATAACAGCAATGTAATCGCCGTGGAAAACCGCGATGAAGCGATAAAAACTGCGGTTTGCAATAAAAATAGTACAGTTTGCATTTGCGGTTCATTATATCTGATAGGAAATATTGGTACTATTGCTACTTGCAAAATGTGATATTTTGTGATAAAATATTTGGTAGTTAATTGTAATATACAAATGAGAGGATGTATCATTATGAAAAAAAGACTTAGCGTTTTGTCATTGCTCTTGTGTGCAGTTGTAATTTGCTTAAGCTTTACAGCTTGCGGAAACAGCGGTAAAGATGCAAAAACCGAAGCACCGCAGCAGTCCGATGACACATTAAAAGTTGGTATGGAATGTAACTATGCTCCCTACAACTGGTCGCAGGCTGATGACTCAAACGGCGCTGTTGCAATCAAAAATGTTGAAAAAATGTACACCAACGGTTACGATGTTCAGGTTGCAAAGAATATTGCAGAAGCACTGGGCAAAAAACTTGAGATATATTCATATGAATGGGACAGCCTTGTTCCTGCAGTTCAGTCCGGTAACCTTGATATGATTATTGCCGGAATGAGCCCGACTGAGGAAAGAAGGCAAAAGATCGATTTTTCGGATATGTACTACATTTCAAACCTTGTTATTATAACAAAGGGTGATACTTTAAAAGATGTTAAGACAATTGCAGACCTTGACGGCAAGAAAATCGCCGCTCAGTCCGGCACTTCTCATCTGATAGCTTTGACGGAGCAGACTAAGGCGCAGGTAAACGAGCTTGCGGATTTTACAACAATGCTTATTGCTCTTAAGGCGGGTACAATAGACGGTTACGTTGCGGAAGAGCCTACGGCAATGGCTGTGTGCCTTGATAAGGCGTATTCGTTTATCCCCCTTGTAAATAACGAAACCGGCTTTAAAGTTCCGGCAGATGATACAAGCGTTGCGGTCGGCGTAAAGAAGGGTTCGGAGCTTAAAGATAAGATTAACGAATATCTGAAAACATTTGACACAGACGCCCAGAAAGCGCTGATGGAAGAAATGGTTAAAATCGCACCTAATGAAGAATAATTTTCAAAAGTAAGGATTTTGAACAAATGATTGATTTCTTAAAAGAAGTTGTAAATATCGTAATTCAATATAAAGGCTATTTCCTGCAGGGCATAGGCTATACCATGCTTATCGCCCTGACGGGTACGATTATCGGTCTTTTTATCGGTCTTATAACCGGTATTGTAAGGACGATTCCGGAGTCGAAAAACCCCATTATCAGAATTATACTGAAAATTGTTAATGCGCTTATATCAATTTACGTTGAAGTTTTCCGCGGAACACCTATGATGGTTCAGTCTATGGTTATTTTCTGGGGATACGCATTTATGAACGACGGCGTTACTTTGCCGCTTATTCCTGCCGGTATTTTTATTGTTTCCATTAACACCGGTGCGTATATGGCGGAAATTGTGCGCGGCGGTATAATATCCATTGATAAGGGACAGTTTGAGGGGGCATATTCCATAGGCATGACTCATTGGCAGACAATGCTTAATGTAATAATTCCCCAGACGGTAAGAAACATTCTGCCGCCTATCAGCAACGAGTTTGTTATCAACATAAAAGATACCTCGGTGCTAAACGTAATCGGCGTTACGGAACTGTACTTTTTCACCGCAAAGATTTCAAAGATGACATGGGCGATATTTGAAACATATGTTGTTGCCTGTGTGATATACTTTGTGCTGACCTTCAGCATAACCCGTATTTTAAGATGGGTTGAGCGCAAAATTGACGGACCCTCGTCTTACATTATTCATCATTCGTCCACTATGCCGGACGACAGCTTTGTGGGTAAGGAGGGTCAGGCTTAATGAGTACTGTTGTTGAAATTAAAGGACTTAAAAAGACCTTTGGTGAGAACGAAGTTTTAAAGGGAATAAACCTTACCGTAAACAAAGGCGAGGTTGTGTGCATAATCGGTTCCTCGGGAAGCGGAAAATCAACGCTTCTGCGATGCGTAAATTTGCTTGAAACACCTACCGATGGCGAAATACTGTACCACGGCAAAAACATTTTGGATGATGACGTTAACGTTGCGGAATACCGCACAAAAATGGGTATGGTTTTTCAGCAGTTTAACCTTTTTAACAATATGAATGTGTTAAAAAACTGCATGGTTGGGCAGATTAAAGTTTTAAAGCGCAGCAAAGACATGGCTAAATCCATTGCGATGAAGTATCTTGAAAATGTCGGAATGGGACAGTATATAAACGCAAAGCCCTCGCAGATTTCCGGCGGACAAAAACAGCGTGTTGCAATTGCACGTGCGCTTTCGATGGAGCCGGAGGCTTTGTTGTTTGACGAACCCACCTCGGCGCTTGACCCGGAAATGGTGGGCGAGGTTTTAAGAGTTATGAAAACCCTTGCAGGCTCGGGACTTACCATGATGGTGGTTACCCATGAAATGGGTTTTGCAAAAGAAGTTGCGGACAGGGTTGTGTTTATGGACGGCGGCGTTATATGTGAGGAAGGCACGCCAGAGCAGATTTTCAACAATCCGCAGAATGAAAGAACAAAAGAGTTTTTGAAAAGAACATTGGATAATGAGTGATAAATTTCACATCATAATATTAAATCATTTAAGGAGTTGGTATTAATGCCATTGGTAACAACCAAGGAAATGTTCAAAAAGGCATATGAAGGCGGCTACGCTATCGGCGCTTTCAACGTAAACAATATGGAGATAATTCAGGGTATTACAGAAGGTGCAAAAGAAGTTAACGCTCCTTTGATTCTCCAGGTTTCCGCAGGCGCAAGAAAGTATGCTAACCATACTTATCTTACAAAGCTTGTTGAGGCTGCTGTTATCGAAACAGGCTTGCCTATCGCACTTCACCTTGACCACGGTGACAGCTTTGAGCTGTGCAAGGCTTGCATAGACGGCGGTTTCACATCAGTTATGATTGACGGTTCGCATTTTCCCTACGAGGAAAATATCGAGCTTACAAAGAAGGTTGTTGAGTACGCTCACGCTCACGGCGTAGTTGTAGAGGGCGAGCTGGGCAGACTTGCGGGTATAGAGGACGATGTTAACGTTTCTGCTGAAGACGCTTCATACACAAGCCCAGAAGAGGTTGTTGATTTCGTTTCGCGTACAGGCGTTGACTCACTTGCTATAGCAATCGGAACAAGCCACGGCGCATACAAGTTTAAGCCCGGTCAGAAGCCGCAGCTCAGATTTGATATTTTGGCTGAAATCGAGAAGCAGCTTCCTCAGTATCCTATCGTTCTTCACGGCGCAAGCAGCGTTTTGCCCGAGTATGTAAAGATGGTTAATGAAAATGGCGGTCAGATGCCCGACGCTATCGGTATTCCTGAGGAAATGTTAAGACAGGCTGCACGTTCTGCCGTATGCAAAATCAATATTGATTCAGACCTTCGTCTTGCCATGACAGGAACAATCAGAAAATACTTTAACGAGAACCCCTCGCACTTTGACCCCAGACAGTACCTCGGTGCTGCAAGAAACTCAATCAAAGAGCTTGTTAAGAACAAAATTGTTAACGTTCTCGGCTGCGACGGCAAAGCGTAATAATAAACATTCTAAAGGTCAGACATTAATTTTTATGTCTGACCTT
>CAJLYO010000059.1 GCA_905210885.1 uncultured Eubacteriales bacterium
TAGGCGGAATAGACGAGAATAATATGGGCGAATATTTTTCCGCCGGTGCGTGCGGATTCGGCATCGGCTCAAACATAATAAACAAAACGGCACTTAAAGAGGAAAACTATAATATCATAACAGAAACGGCAAAAAAATATGTTTCTGCCGCCGCGGAGGCATGCAAATGAAAAACTATATTGCAATTGACGGCGGAACAACAAACACACGGCTTACACTTTTATCAGACGGCAAAGTGAAGGAAAAAATACATCTGCAAACAGGCGTTAAGGATAACATCGAAGGCACAAAAAAATACGAAAAAGAAATTTGTGAAGCAATAGCCGCGCTTGCGGAAAAATACGAAATCGAGCACATAATATGCTCCGGAATGATTGCCTCCGAGCTTGGGCTGTGCCCCCTTAAGCACTTAAGCGCACCGTGTGGAATAAAGGAACTTCACGAAGGAATGTATATAACAAAATTAGCCGGTATTCCGACAGCGTATATCCGCGGAGATAAGCTTTGCGGAAACGGAATTGAAAATACAGATGTTATGCGCGGAGAGGAAACCGAGCTTTTCGGCATGACAGATGCTCCGGAGTGCGGAGCACTCTATATTCTGCCCGGCTCACATTCAAAGCATATATACACCGACAGCCTCGGCAGAATAAAAAGCTTTTCCACACAGCTATCCGGTGAGCTTATAAACGCCGCGGCAAACCAAACAATTTTAAAAGAATGTGTCAATCTCAATTTAAAAGGTTTTGACGCAGAATATCTGCAAAAAGGTTACACGGCGGCGCAAACTCTCGGTGTGAATGCGGCGGTTTTTAAAACCCGTCTTTTGAAAA
Organism: uncultured Eubacteriales bacterium; assembly: GCA_905210885.1. Classification (GTDB taxonomy): domain Bacteria; phylum Bacillota; class Clostridia; order Monoglobales; family Firm-18; genus CAJLYO01. The sequence continues at coordinate 834 of CAJLYO010000059.1, forward strand.
CGCTGTTTGATTTAAACGAAAAAGAAATATACAGCTACTTTATCGGCTGTATATTAAGTGCGGAAACAGCGTCAGCCGTTAATTCCGATGCACAACATATAATTATAGGCGGAAAGCAGGCACTAAAAGCGCCTATGGTACACCTTATAAAATGCAATTCAAAAAAGACCGTTACAGCCGTTTCGGACGACATTGCCGACAACGCCGCGGCCATAGGAGCACTCAGAATATTCTTGTACTAAAGCAAAAAACCACGGCAATGCCGTGGTTTTTATTATTAAAGCTTTTCAATTATATCGTTTTTTACGTCAACGTTTGCGTCCTTTTTCCAGCTTTCAACAAGCTTTGTGAACACTTCGTTTTTCGCATAAGATGTCAGTTGGTCTTTATTCTGCTCCATAACGGCAGGGTCGTTTTCATAGCGTTTTATAATATGAAAACCGTATGTTGTTTCCACTATATCGCTGACTTCGCCCACTTTAAGCGCAAGGGACGCCTCCTCAAACTCCGAAACCATGCTGCCCTGCGAACCTAAAATAAATCCCTTGCCGAGGTAATAACCGTCAGGCTGTGACTTTGAACCGGGGTCTTCGGAATACTCCTCAACCAGTTTGTCAAAATCCTCGCCGTCCTTGGCACGCTTAAGCAGACCTTCTGCCTCCTCGCGTTTTTTGGCAACCTCCTCATCACTGAGGGGAGAGTTGTTAGAGTCTGTTGTAAGCACTAAAATGTGTTTAACGCGTGCAATATTCTTTTCGTAATATTCCTTAATATCAGCGTCCGTAACCTGAATATCGTCTGCATTCATAAGCTTTTGCGAAAGGTAATTGATTTTTATGAAGCGGCGATAAATCTCATCTGTCAACCCCTGTTCCTTAAGCCACTCGTTATACTTATCACGTGAGCCGAGCTGTGCCGACATGGACGTTACCTGCGAATTAATCGAGTTTTCCTCATCCTTTGTAATGGTGATACCCTGTTCCTTTGCCTTCTGCTCGATAATAACGGCGTTTATAACCTCGTCAAGAGCTTTTTCTCTTGCGGTTTCTATAAGCTTTTTACCCTCAAGCTCGGCAGTGTCCCAGAAATCCTCAACACCGCCGGAGTTCATCTGTTTTTTCACCTGAGTAAGGTAAAAAAGATAAAACTCGGCAGAAATGTCCGTTCCGTTAACTGTTGCAACGGTTTGCTTTGTGTCAACCTTTTTAAAGGAACACCCTGTCATAAGCATAGCCGCCGATAAAATTGCGCAGATTAAATTTTTCATAGGTTGTTTCTCCTTATACTCATAATTTTTGTTACAAAAACACTGAACACAATATCATAAATTACAAAAAAGGCGTTAAACATTAAGAGCAAAATGTAAACCGGGGCATTCTCCGTAATACTGAATAACGCAGTTGCCGCAAAATAAATTACGGCAAAAATTACATTTGCGCAAAGTATTTTCAAAATCCACTCAAGTTTCCTATTTTTTTGTTTTTCGCACCACAGCTTTACAAAAGGATAAAGTCCCAAAAACGCCGCAAATCCCACTGCATAAAGCTTTTGCGGAAGTATAAAAAACGAAACCAGCGAAACCGCAAAATATGCTGCCAAAGAATATTTTACACCGGTCTTTGCAATGCATACGCCCATGCAAAATGACGAAAGCGCAAAAAGAGCAAGCTTTCCGCTCGGCACAATGCACGCAAGATACATAAATACCAAAGCCAGCGCACTTAAAACACCGCCGTACGCAAGCCTTTCGGATTTGCCTAACAGCATGGTATTAAATCACCGCCCATACACTCGCAGCAGCTGTCGGCGCAGTAAAGCTGAGCACAGCAGTTGCAAAGCTCGTCATTACTCATGCCTCCGCCCATTGTACGGTAACTGTTTGCGCTGTTCATAACCGAATTTAAAGCGTTTCGGTATTCCATATTATTAGGCTCCATATTAACGGCGTTTTGCAGATAAGTACGCGCGTTGTCATACCAGCCGCGGCGAAGATATATAACCCCCATAAGGTAGTTCCACTCGCCGTTTCTGTTTGACATTGACATAAGCATGCGCTCTGCCTCGATAACCCTTCCGGAATTAATATACGCCCTTATCGTGTTAAAATCATATCCTCCGGCGCCCGAACCGGAAGATGATGACGATGAGGACGAATTGTAACCGCCCTTTGTTATAGTGTCGTAAGCCTCGTTTATCTCCTTAAGCTTTTCCGCCGCCAAATCCGCAAGGGGATTATTGACATACTTATCAGGGTGATACTTTTTTACAAGCTCTTTATAGGCGGCTTTTACTTCTGCCTCGGACGCGTTTTCACGCACGCCTAAAACCTTATACGGATTTTCCATCGCTTTTTCCTTTCAAAACAGAAAACACTTTTTGTCTTAAACCAAAATATACAATGTTGTCAAGTATTTCTTTGTTTTTGTATTTTTTAATTTTTTCATACTGCTCCGCAGCTTGTGAAAGCGTTATCATAATTGACATTTCCGCACTTTGCAGAGCGGCGTCGCGGTCACTGCCGAATTTTGCAATATAGGGGTTATAGCTCCCCTCTTTAAAATCTTTTTCATAATCGTCTATTGCGTAAATAAGATAAATAAATCTGCCGATATTGTAACCGAATCTGCCTGTTTCCTCACTGCAGCAGAACAAATCCTCCGTAAGACGCGCAAAGCAGTCGGAAACGGCGTCAATATTATCGCTGTTTGACTTTTCAAGCATTGAAAGCTCCGCCAAATGGGACTTTATGCTTTCCGCCGCATACTTTTGACGTTTCATTGCTTTTTTTGCAATCCTGCGGTACGGAATCAAAAGCGCCCGGGATTTCGGAGAAAAACCGTCCGAAATATCGTCCTTTATCTTGTAATACGCCAGCAAAATCGCAATATCACAGCAATAATCAAGAGGCTTGCACCTCATAACCGCCCTGCGTTTTCTGCCGATATGCTTTAAACATCTTATATTTTCAATCACGGCATCATCGGGAAAAAGCGCGTCAAGCATTATGCACAGAAACGTTATATCATAGCTGAGCCCAAGGCGTGAAAACTGGCTGTAATTACGCCCCAAAGCCTTGCAGACGCCGCAGTAATACGCCTTATATCGGTTATAATCCTTGATTTTCAGCTCATCTGCACATACGGTTACATACCCAAACATAACTTTCTCCTATCATTATACATTAATTTCCGTTATCTTTCAAGTTTTTATAGTCCTGTAACAATTTTTTAACATTTTCAAGTATATTTTTCCCGTCCGTTTTAAGTGTAAGATACGGTTTTGACGCCGGCGAAAACATCAGCATTCTCTCATATTTTCCGCAAAGTTCGGACACAACGCGCAAATCTTTCTTAAAATCCTCGGCAAACGAGAAAACCACGTTATTTCCCTTCTGAGAAACGTCCGCAATGGAAAGCCGGTTTGCCATACCGCGGATATATGAAATATCAATAAGATTTGAAACACTTTGAGGTACTTCGCCGTACCTGTCCTCAATTTCCTCATACACGTCATAGCAATCCTGCAAATCGGAAATTTCCGCAACCTTTTTGTATATCTCAATGCGATAGTTTTCGCCTTTTATATAATTCTCCGGAATAAATGCGTCAACATGTATGTTAACGGAAGTCTGTATATCGGGGATAACCTCCTCGCCCTTTAACTCCGTCACAGCCTCCTCAAGCAAACGGCAGTACATATCATAACCCACGGCGTCCATATGTCCGTGCTGCTGCGCCCCCACAACGTTACCGGCACCTCTTATTTCAAGGTCACGCAGAGCAATTTTAAAGCCGCTGCCAAACTCGGTAAATTCGCGTACAGCCTTAAGACGCTTTTCTGCAATTTCGCTTAAAACTTTGCCGCGCTTGTACATAAGGTACGCATATGCCATTTTGTTTGACCTTCCCACTCTGCCGCGCAGCTGATAAAGCTGAGAAAGTCCCATTCTGTCGGCGTCCTCAACAATAATAGTGTTAACATTTGGAATATCAAGCCCTGTTTCGATTATCGTTGTGCACACCAAAACGTCAATCTCCTGTTCCAGAACCTGCTGCATTATATCCTCAAGCTGATTTTCCGTCATTTTGCCGTGGGCGGTTGCAACACGAAGGTCAGGTGAAAAAGCGCGTATGCGCGAGGCAACGGCATCTATAGACTCTACCCTGTTGTGAAGATAATAAACCTGTCCTCCTCTGCTCACTTCCTTCATAACCGCCTCTTTAATTATCTCGGTGTTGTACTCCAAAACATATGTGGAAACGGGATATCTGTCCTTCGGCGGATTTTCAAGCACGCTCATATCCCTTATGCCAACCATGCTCATATGAAGGGTTCTCGGGATAGGCGTAGCGGAAAGCGTCAGCACGTCAACATTTTTTCTAAGCTCCTTCAGCGCCTCTTTATGCGCAACTCCGAATCGCTGTTCCTCGTCAATAATCAAAAGCCCCAGTTTTTTAAACTTAATATCCTTTTGTATAACGCGGTGTGTACCTATAATGATATCCACTTCGCCGCTTTTCGCGTTTTTGACGGTCTGTTCCTGCTCTTTTTTCGAGCGGAACCGTGAAAGCATCTCAATTCTTACGGGAAAGTCCCTCATTCTCTGGCAAAATGTATTGTAATGCTGATTTGCAAGAATTGTCGTAGGTACAAGATACGCAACCTGATATCCGTCTGTCACGGCTTTAAATGCCGCACGGAGGGCAACCTCGGTTTTTCCGTAGCCAACATCGCCGCACAGCAGTCTGTCCATGGGGCGTGGTTTTTCCATATCTGCCTCAACCTCGGATATGGCGTTTAACTGGTCGTCGGTTTCCTCATACGGGAAAGTAGCCGCAAAGTCCCTGTGCCATTCGGAATCCTTAGAAAACGCAATTCCTTCCGTTTTCTGACGCTGTGCATAAAGAGAAATAAGTTTTTCCGCCATTTCCTCGCAATTTTTCTTAACACGCTGCTTTGTCTGCGTCCACGCCGTTCCGCCAAGCTTGTTAAGCTTTACGGAGGCGCCTTCCTTTCCTATATATTTATACACAAGGCTTAGCTGGTTTGTAGGTACGTACAAACAGTCGCCGCCCTTGAATTTAATATGCAGATAGTCCGCCGCAGCGCCGTCCACAACCATTTTTACGATACCGGCAAACTGCCCGATACCGTGATTTTGGTGCACCACAAAGTCACCGACTGCAAGGTCGGTGTAACTTTTAATTCTCTCCTGGTTTTTATTGACGGTTTTACGGCGTTTTTTCTTTGCCGAGCCGAAAAAGTCGCGGTCGCTTACAATCGCCTGTTTTATAAGAGGATAGTCAAACCCCTTGCTTAAAACCCCGGCAGTCACAAAAATCTGTCCGGGATTGGGCGGTTCGTCAAGACTTTCCTTATACATAGCATCTATCCCGTAGTCGTCAAGGGCAAAAACAATGTTTTTTGCCTTAATGTCGGTGCCTGCCAAAACCGTAACTCCGTATCCGTCATTTTTATACTGTTTTATCATATCGCGGAAAAACTCAGTACTGCCGTGAAAAGCCGCCTGCGCCTTAACGGTAAGGGAAAGCTGATGCTTTGCCTTGTAATCCGGGCACGAGCGCGACAGCGCCGAAATTCCCACAAGACCGTTTTCACGGATTTTTTTAAGTACCGCGCCGTAATCCGCACTCCACGCCGCATTGTCGCCGAGATTGGGAATACTGCCCTTTTCCATAAACGCAGTTACCGTTTCGCCGAAAAGCGCGCTTGACGAAAGCTCGCTTTCGCTTATTCTTGACGGCTCAACAAAATACACGATATTATCTGCGCCGATATAGTCAAAAAGACACGGCGGCTTATCGTAAATAAGGGGTATATACTTGTCGATGCTGTAAAGTTTAAGTCCGTTCTCAAGCTTATCTATATCCTTATAGAGATTTGTGCGCACAACATCGTCTTCGGTATCGGTGTATGAACGCAGCTTTTCAGCAAGCTTTGCCGTATCGGCGGCAGACATCGGCATTTCGGATGCCGGCATTACCGGAACATGCTCAAATTTATCCATGGAACGCTGGCTTGACGGGTCAAAGGTTCTGATAGAATCAACCTCGTCAAAACAAATCTCGACACGGTAAGGATAATTGCTGTAAACCGGAAAAAAATCGATTATATCACCGCGAACGCTGAACTGCCCCTTACCTTCTACCATGTCCTCGCGGACATAACCCATATCGGAAAGGCTGTGCTCGATTTTTCCCATATCGGCAGGCTCGCCCACCTTAAATTCAAACCCGAGTTTTTCAAAAACCATACGCGGTGCGGTGCAGCTTAAAAGAGCACTGATTGACGCAACAACTATAGGCTTTTCATTATTCATAAGCGCGCTCAGCACCGAAAGTCTTTTAACCGTCACATCATTTGCCGCGGCTTCGATATCGTAAAAAATCAAATCACGGTTGGGAAAAAGCATGGCATCATCATAAAAAAGCTGCAAATCCTCATAAATTTTATTTGCAGTCATTTCGTTATGAGTGACAATAAGCGCACCTTTTTTTATATTTTCGGATATGCAAAAAACAAGGTGCGGAACGGTAAATTCCGCAGCCCCGCTTATGTTAACGGGAAGCACCTTGTCTTTTATACATTTTATTATTTCCTCATATTCAAGGGAATTGTCAAGTATTTTTGATAATCCTTTTATATTCATATTAAAGCGATGTTATGGTATCCATTACATACTGTGAGAATTGGGCGCCTGTAACGCCTGTATCTCTGCCTGTAATCTGATACTTTTTCTCCTCATACATGCAGATATCCAAAGCTCTCTCAAGCTTCTTTGCCTTTTCAATATAACCTATGTGTTCCAAAAGCATTACGCATGCGCGCAGCATACTGCACGGGTCGGCATACTGTGCTCTGCCCTCTGTTACCATTCTGGGCGCACTACCGTGAATTGCCTCAAACATTGCATATCTTTTACCGATATTTGCACTGCCGGCAGTACCCACACCGCCCTGGAATTCAGCCGCCTCGTCTGTTATAATATCTCCGTACAGATTAGGCAGTACAACTACCTGGAACTGTGTTCTGCGCTTGGGGTCAACAAGCTTCGCCGTCATTATATCGATGTACCAGTCGTCAACCTCTATGCCGGGATAATCTTTGGCAACCTCTTTGCAGATATTCAAAAACTTACCATCAGTTGTTTTAATTACGTTTGCTTTTGTTACAACGGTTACTCTTGTTTTGCCCGCCTTTTTAGCATACTCAAAAGCAGCCCTTGCTATACGCTCCGAACCTTCCGTTGTGGTAACGCAAAAATCAATTGCCAAATCGTCCGAAACATGAACGCCCTGTGAACCTACAGCGTATGAACCTTCCGTGTTCTCGCGGTAGAATGTCCAGTCTATGCCCTGCTCAGGAACCTTTACCGGGCGCACATTGGCAAACAGGTCAAGCTCTTTTCTCATCGCAACGTTTGCGCTTTCAATGTTGGGCCAGGGGTCGCCGGCTCTGGGTGTGGTTGTGGGGCCTTTAAGTATAACATGACATTTTTTAAGCTCTGCCAGAACATCATCCGGAAGCGCCTTGCCGCATGCGGCTCTATTCTCGATTGTGCAGCCTTCGATTTCCTTAAATACAACCTTTTCGCCCTCAAGGAGAAATTTAAGTATTTTTTCAGCCTCGGCAGTAATATAGGGGCCGATTCCGTCGCCGCCGACAATGCCGATAACTATTTCGTCCAGCTTTGAATAATCAAGAAAGTCTTTGTTCTTTTTCATTTCTTCAACACGTGCAAGCTGTTTTTCCAAAAGCTTGCCGAAATGTTCTTTTGCCGCTTCAATATTTGTATTCATTTTCATTACTCCTTTTCTGCCGAAAGTCTTGTATAGTTCAAAAGTCCGCCTGCCAGAATTATGCTGCGCTGTCTGTCCGACAGTGCAATATCAACCGGAATTTCAATACCCTTTGTAACGTCTTTAATAACGATGTCGCCGCCGTTTTTAATAGTTTCGGCAATATCCGAAAGTTCTAACTTGTCATCACGGTCTATTAAGTCGTAATCCTTCTCGTTTTTAAATGTAAGCGGCAAAATTCCGTTATTTATAAGATTTGCCATGTGTATACGCGCAAAAGACTTTGCGATAACCGCCTTAATTCCCAAATACAGCGGAACAAGCGCCGCATGCTCTCTTGACGAGCCCTGACCGTAGTTTGAACCCGCAACGATAAAGCCGCCGCCCTTTGATTTTGCACGTGCCGGAA
>CAJLYO010000060.1 GCA_905210885.1 uncultured Eubacteriales bacterium
CTGTCGCGTCGTTCTATAGGTTTTTGCGCAATAAGCTCCTGCGGAAGGTCATAGTTAAATTCGCTTAAGTTCAATTTATTTCAGTCCCCTTATAATAATGCTTTAAAATTTCCTTGTATGTAAATCCGTTTTTCGCCATGCCGTTTGCGCCGTTTTGGCTCATACCCACCAAGTGGCCGTAGCCTCTGCCGCTGAAAACGTAGTTACCGTTTTGCGAAAGCGATGCGGTTTTGACGGTGTTTCCGTCCGTTATGCAAACGGTGCTGCTTTCGTTTTTGCTTACACCGTTATATGATAACAGATATATGCCCGGTTTGTCAACCGTTCCGCCCGTACAGTAAAGCTTTTCACCGGATGGAGGTGTGATTGTAAACGCCTGGCTTAATGTGTATTCCGAAAATATTGCACGGCAGTTTTCTCTTACAAAAGTTTTTTCGCCGTTTGTTCCTTTAACCGTAAGCTTTGTTACGCTTCCTGCCTCCGATACTTCATCGGCGGTTATGGAAGTTACCGTGCCGACATTATAGCCGCGTGCATTCATTATTTCCGTTGCCTTTTCGGGCGAAAGCTCACGCGTCCAGGTGTGACCGTAGACGCCTTCCTCCTCATATGGGTCCTCGGCTGCGCGAAGGTACGGGAAATCCGTCCCCCAAACATTTACCGCGCTTTCGGTATAACCGCCGCTTGAAGCAGAATACACAGCGTCTATAAGTTCGCCGTTATAAGTTATAACCTCGCCTGCGGTTGCGTTTACCGCGGCTGTTGTCTTTTCGTTTTCCGCAGCAAAACCGCCGTATACCTGGCAGTGGATAGAGGCACACACGTCAAATCCGTCGTTTTTGTGTTTGCCGAGCTTTTTTAAAACGTATGTCCGTGCAGCGACCGCCTGTGCCTTTAATGCCTCCGTTTCAAAAGACGGCGACATTTCACGGGGAACAACCGCGCTTATGTACTCCTCAAGGCTTACGTTATTTATAACATTTATAAGACCTTCGGAATTTTTTATAAGGGACGCCGAGCCGCGGTATTGCTTTCCGTCGATTTTTACCCATTCCGTGCCTATGTACACCGGCTCCGTTATATCCTCAGCTTTGTATTCAACGCCGTCTACATTTACGATTTGTTTTGCCGTGCTGCCGTAGTACAGCCCGACCTTTATGCCATCCGAACCGTCGGCGTATGCATAAAGGGGAATGCACATGCATATAAGTATAAAAAACAGAAATTTCTTCATAAATTTACTCACCTCAGCCTATAATTGTATTGTATCACAAAATAAAATAAAAATCTACTTACAAATTTGTTTCAAAAACATTTGACATCACAACCTATAAATGTTATTATATAAAGTATATTAATGTATTATGGAGGAATTGTAATGAAAAAGTACAATATTGCCGTTGTCGGCGCAACGGGAATGGTAGGAAGAACGTTTTTGAAGGTTCTCGAAGAAAAACAATTGCCTGTTGAGAATTATTACTTGTTCGCCTCAGCGCGTTCCGCAGGTTCAACTATAAAATTCATGGGTAAAGATTATGTGGTGGAGGAGCTTACCGAAAATTCCTTTGACCGGGATGTCGACATTGCGTTGTTCTCGGCAGGCGGAAGCACATCGGAAAAATTTGCACCCATCGCCGCAAGCAAGGGCTGTATTGTAATAGATAACAGTAGCGCATGGCGTATGGATCCCGAGGTTCCCCTTGTTGTTCCCGAGGTTAACCCCGATGATATCAAGTGGAATAAGGGTATAATCGCAAACCCCAACTGCTCCACAATCCAGGCGATGGTTGCTCTTGCACCTTTGCACAGAAAATATGGTATTAAACGTATCGTTTATTCAACATACCAGGCGGTTTCCGGTGCTGGTCTTGCCGGATACATGGATCTTGAAAACGGCTTAAAGGGCGAGGCACCCAAAAAGTTCCCGTACCCCATTGCAGGCAACTGCTTGCCGCATATTGACGTTTTCTGCGACAACGGCTACACAAAAGAGGAAATGAAAATGGTTAACGAAACCAGAAAAATCCTCGGCGACAATGATATTAAAATCACCGCGACGACGGTCAGAGTTCCTGTGTTCAACAGCCACAGCGAATCAATAAACGTAGAGCTTAAAAAGCCTTTTGAGCTTGACGACATATTTACGCTCCTTAAAAATTCCGAAGGAATTATAGTTGAGGACGACGTTAAAAACAACATATACCCCATGGCAATCAATGCAACGGGACATGACGAAACATTTGTAGGCAGAATAAGACGTGACGACAGTGTGGAAAACGGACTTAACCTGTGGGTAGTAGCGGACAATATAAGAAAGGGTGCGGCATCAAACGCAGTACAGATTGCTGAAAAAATCATAAACAGCAATAACTGAAAGGGATGAGCTTCATGAAAAACACAGTATTTACAGGCGCAGGCGTTGCTCTTATTACGCCGTTTAACGAAAAAGGCGTCGATTTTGACAAACTCGGCGAAATCATTGATTTTCAGATAGAAAACGGCACTGATTCAATTATTGTATGCGGAACAACCGGTGAGCCTGCAACAATGCCGGATGACGAGCATTTAAGCGTTATCGAATACGCTGTTGCCCGTGTTAACGGCAGAGTTCCCCTTATTGCCGGAACGGGCGGAAACGATACCGCTCATTGCACCCGTCTTTCCGTTGAGGCGCAAAAGCTTGGTGCGGACGCACTTTTGCTTGTTACTCCGTATTATAACAAAACCTCTCAGAAAGGTTTGCAGAAGCATTTTGAAACGGTTGCCGATGCGGTAAGTATTCCTATGATTTTGTACAATGTTCCTTCGCGCACCGGGCTTAATATTTCGGTTAAGTGCATGAAGGAGCTTGCAAAGCATAAAAATATCGTGGGACTTAAAGAGGCAAGCGGAAATATATCTTTCACAATGGAAATGATGAAGGAATGCGGCGATATGATTGACATTTACAGCGGTAATGACGATATTATTGTTCCCATGCTGTCAATCGGCTGTAAGGGTGTAATTTCGGTGCTTTCAAACGTTATGCCGCGGCAGACGCACGATATATGCGATTTGTATTTTAAGGGCAAAACCGAGGAAAGCAGAAAGCTTCAGTTAGAGCTTTTGGACCTTATAAAAGCGCTGTTTGTTGAGGTTAATCCCATTCCGGTTAAAACCGCGATGAACTTAATGGGCATGAACGTGGGCAATTTAAGGCTTCCTCTTTACGATATGGAGGATAAAAACCTTGAGATATTAAAGGAAAGTCTGAAAAAACACGGTCTTATAAAATAATTAAGAGGTAATTCCAATGATAAATATAATGCTATGCGGCTGCGGCGGCAAAATGGGTCATGCGCTGACGCGTCTTATCGGCGAGGACGAAAACTGCGCAGTAATCTGCGGAGTTGATATTAACACCGAAAAATATGCGGATTATCCCGTATACCCTTCGTGCGGGGATTTTAACGGAAAGGCTGACGTTATTATCGACTTTTCCCACCCTTCGTGCACGGACGGAGTCTTGGAGTATGCAAAATCCACCGGCACTCCGGCGGTTATATGCACAACCGGACTTTCAAAGCAGCAGCGCGATAAAATAACAGAATATTCAAAAGACGTACCGCTGTTTTTCTCGGCTAACATGTCAATCGGGATTAATCTTATTATTAATCTCGTTTCCCAGGCGGCGCGGCTTTTGCAGAATGACTTTGACATTGAAATAATAGAAAAGCATCATAATCAGAAAATAGACGCCCCCAGCGGTACGGCTCTTGCTATTGCGGATGCTGTTTCCGAGGCGGTATCATACCAGGCGGAGTATGTCTATGACAGACATTCCGTGAGAAAAAAGCGCAGCCCTCATGAGATAGGTATCCATGCGGTGCGCGGAGGCACAATTGTGGGCGAACATTCCGTTATATTTGCCGGAAATGATGAGGTTATAGAGCTTAAGCACCAGGCGGCGTCAAAGGAAGTTTTTGCCGTAGGCGCTGTTTCCGCAGCGAAGTTTTTATGCGGCAAAGCAAACGGACTTTACAGCATGAAGGAATTGGTAGAAGAGGAGTTTTAGCCATGAACGATTTTGTTATAAACAGTGTTGAAAACGTTGTGCTTGTTACGGTAAACAACGTTAAAAACAGTGCCGGAGCTTTGGCGGATATTTTTACCGCAATCGGAAACGCGCACATTAACGTTGATATGATTTGCCAGACGGCTCCCTACAAGGACAGAATCAATCTTTCGTTTTCCATAGATAATTCTGACCTTGTGAATACGCTGTCGGTTGTGGGCGGTATAAAAAAGACTGAGCCTGCGCTTATAACGGAGGTTAACGGCGGCAACACAAAAATAACTATTTTCAGCGAGCTTTTGAAAACCGAGTGGGGCGTTGCGGCGCGGCTGTTTAACGTTTTGTCGCAAAACGGTCTGCACACCAAGCTTATAACAACCTCCGATGTTGAGGTTTCGATACTTGTTGACGACTCCGACGCTGAAAAAACAATAAATGTTCTTAAAGAGGAATTTAATTAATGGAACTTCATAATACCGAAGAAAAAATCAGCCGTGTGGTAATAGCCGGTATTCATACGGGCAACCGTCCCGAAATAGACGACTGCACGGAAAAATCTTTAGATGAGCTTGAACTGCTTGTACAGACGGCAGGTGCGCAGTGCGTGGGTCGTTTTGTGCAAAATAAACCCGGATTTGAACCGGGGACATATATCGGAGAAGGAAAGGCGAATGAGATTCGCCTTTTTTGCCATGACAATGATGTGGATATAGCGGTGTTTGACGATGAGCTCACCGGCACTCAGATACGAAATCTTGAGGAACTGTTAGACGTTAGAGTAATGGACAGGAGCTCACTTATTCTTGATATTTTTGCTCAAAGGGCAAAGACTTCCGAGGGTAAACTTCAGGTTGAACTTGCTCAGCTGCGCTATTATCTTTCGCGGCTGACCGGTTCTTTTGTGCGCCTTTCACGTCTGGGCGGAGGAATAGGCACAAGAGGTCCCGGTGAAACAAAGCTTGAAACGGATAGGCGTCACATAAGAAATAAAATATCAATTTTAAAATCACAGCTTGACGAGGTTGAAAAAAACCGTGCAACTCAGCGTAAGAAACGCGTTAAGGACGGCATTTTGCAGATAGCGGTTGTAGGTTACACAAACGCCGGAAAATCCACGCTTTTAAATTATCTTACGGATGCCGGTGTTTTGGCGGAGGACAAGCTTTTTGCAACCCTTGACCCGACTTCGAGAAGGCTTACTCTCCCGGATGGGACAAATGCGGTTTTGACCGATACGGTCGGCTTTATACGAAAGCTTCCCCATCATCTTATAAACGCTTTTAAATCTACCCTTGAGGAGGCTGTAAACGCCGATGTTTTAATTCACGTGGTAGATGTAACCGCTGACGACATGACGGATAATATGGAGGTTGCGGAAAAGCTTTTGTCACAGCTGGGCGCTGACGGAAAGCCTATTGTAACCGTATTTAACAAGTGCGACGGCAATACTCCGGATATTACGCCGCGGCGTGAAAATTCAGTCTTTATAAGTGCGAAAACCGGTGAAAATGTGGACAGGCTTATGCAGCTTGTAACAGAGGTGTCCCCGAATCTGCGAAGCAGAATAACGGTGGTTATACCTTATTCCGAGGGAAGCCTTCTGCCGCTTATTCATAATGAGGCACACATTGTTTCCGAACAGCACACGGAGTCCGGCACAATGCTTGAAATAATAGCCGATGAAAAGCTAAAAGGTATGGTGAGCGACTATATTATACAGCTATAAAACATTAAAAAAGCCTGACAGCGGCGAGTTTATTGAAAAAAAGTCACGGTTTATCGGCTACGCAATCCCGGTAACCGCCGAACAGCAGGCAATCGATTTTATCAATAAAATCAGCAAAAAGCACTATGACGCAACTCACAATGTGTATGCCTATGTGCTTAAAGATAACAATATACAGCGCTACAGTGACGACGGCGAGCCTACGGGGACTGCCGGCGTACCTGTTCTGGACGTTATTTTAAAAGAAGGTCTTACCGATGTGTGCGTTGTGGTTACGCGCTATTTCGGCGGAACGCTGCTCGGCGCCGGCGGACTTGTGCGCGCGTACACAAAAGGTGCAAAGTGCGCCGTTGACGCGTGCGGAGTATTAAGCAGAAAATATTGCTATGGCTGCATCATAACCTGTGATTACACTATGCTTGGCAGGGTACAGAGTGAAATCATGCAAAGCGGCTGTATACCCGGGGACGTAAGCTATACCGACACCGTGTGCATAACGTGCTATGTACCGTATGACATAAAAGACTTTAAAGAGAAAATAATTGATGTGACCAACGGTAAGGTTACGGTTGAAATACAAAACGAGGGGAGATTTGTTGATGTTAACTGATATTCAGATTGCACAGCATGCAAAGATGAAACCTATCGGCGAGGTTGCAGCCGCACTCGGCATTTCGGAGGACGAGCTTATAATGTACGGAAAGTACAAAGCCAAACTTTCGGACGAGCTTGCATCGCGCGTTGAAAACAATCCCGACGGCAAACTTATTTTGGTGACCGCAATAAATCCCACTCCTGCCGGCGAGGGCAAAACCACTACAACGGTAGGTCTCGGACAAGCATTTTATAAAATGGGCAAAAAGGCGGTTATTGCCCTTCGCGAGCCGTCCCTCGGACCTGTTATGGGTATAAAGGGCGGCGCTGCAGGCGGCGGTTATGCCCAGGTTGTTCCCATGGAGGACATAAATCTGCATTTTACAGGGGACATGCACGCAATTTCCGCTGCAAATAATTTGCTTTGTGCAATGCTTGACAATCATATTCACCAGGGCAACAGCTTAAATATCGATGTAAATTCCGTTCCGTTTAAACGTGTAGTGGATATGAACGACAGAGCCTTGAGAAACATTATCGTGGGGCTTGGCGGAAAGTCAAACGGAGTTCCGCGCCAGGACGGTTTTATGATAACCGTTGCTTCCGAGGTTATGGCTATTTTGTGCCTTGCCCGTGACGCCGCGGATTTAAAGGAGCGTTTGGGAAAAATTATCGCCGCTTACGATAAAGACGGCAATCCGGTGACCGCAAAAGATTTAAAGGCGAATAACGCCATGGCAGTGCTTTTAAAAGACGCAATCAAACCGAATCTTGTGCAGACGCTTAATAACTCTCCGTGCATAATGCACGGCGGTCCCTTTGCAAACATTGCCCACGGCTGCAACAGCTTAAGGGCAACGCGTTTGGGACTTAAGCTTGCGGACTACTGCATTACCGAGGCAGGGTTCGGCGCTGATTTGGGTGCGGAGAAATTTCTTGATATAAAATGCCGTCTCGGCGGCTTAAAGCCTGACGCGGTTGTTATTGTGGCAACCGTCCGTGCGCTTAAATATAACGGCGGAGTGCCAAAAACCGAATTGAAAACAGAAAATCTCGAGGCGTTGAAAAAAGGCATTGTTAACCTTGAGGCGCATATTGAGAACCTTCAGCAGTACGGTGTGCCGTGCGTTGTTGCTATAAATGCATTTGATACCGATACAAAAGCGGAGCTTGACTATATTGCGGATTTCTGCCGTCAAAAGGGTGCGGAATTTGCGCTGTCCGAAGTGTTTGCCAAGGGTGCTGACGGCGGAGTTGAACTTGCACAAAAGATAATAGAAACGGTTGAAACGAAAAAATCGGAATTTAAGCTTCTTTATCCGGACGAGTATTCCATAAAAGAAAAACTCGATACGATTGCAAAAAAAATCTACGGTGCGGACGGTGTTAAATACACAAAATCCGCAGAAAAGCAGATAAAAAGACTTACTGAGCTTGGGTTCGCTGACATGCCCGTGTGTGTTGCAAAAACTCAATATTCGTTAAGCGATGACATGACAAAGCTCGGCAGACCCACGGGGTTTGAAATAACAATAAAGGAAGTGCGTGTATCTGCCGGTGCAGGATTTATCGTGGCACTTGCCGGTGATATTCTCACGATGCCGGGACTTCCCAAGGTTCCGGCGGCAAATAATATCGATATAGCCGATGACGGCGAAATAACGGGGTTGTTTTAATGATAAAGCTTACAACCAAAAGCGCAGAACAGACTGCCGCTTTGGGCGAAAAAATAGGAAAAATGTTAAAGCCGGGTGACGTTTTGGCGCTTTACGGCGATTTGGGCAGTGGAAAAACCGCGCTGACTTCCGGGGTTGCCCGTGCGCTTAATGCCGGAAGTGTTTCAAGCCCCACATTTACCATCGTAAACGAATACGGCGGCACAATTCCTCTCTATCATTTTGACGCATACCGTATTAATTCCGATGACTGGCTTAACTGTGGTTTTGACGAATATCTGTTCGGTGACGGTGTGTGTGTTATAGAATGGTCGGAGAATATAACGGATATTCTGCCGGATGGGTGCGTTAAAATACGTATTTCGCGCTGCCTTGAAAAAGGAACGGACGTACGTGATTTTGAAATAGAAGGGCAACCCGATTTTGAAAAAGGACTGATTGAAAATGAACATACTGGCAGTTGACAGCTGCTCATGCGTTGCAACCGGCGCAATACTAAGGGACGGCGTTTTGGCTGCGGAATTCGTCATTAACGACAAAAAGACCCATTCCGTAAAGCTTTTGCCGCAGATAGAAAATATGCTTTCCTCGGTTGATGCGGACTATGGCGATATGGACTTTTTTGCATGCACAAAAGGTCCCGGATCATTTACCGGTCAGCGCATAGGCATTGCGACGGTGAAGGGACTTGCCCATGCTGTCGGCAAGCCTGTTGTCGGAGTATCGTCACTTGAGGCGATGGCATATAACGTTCCGTTTTTTGACGGACTAATTTCGCCGATAATGGACGCGCGCAGAAGCCAGGTTTATAACAGCGTTTTAAAGTTTGAAAACGGCGTTCTGACCGTTATCAAGCCAGACCGGGCGCTTGCGCTGTCACAGCTTTTGGACGAGCTTTCGGGAGAAAAAGTTATATTTTTGGGCGACGGTGTACCGGTGTTCAAAGATGAAATTTCGGCTCGGCTCGGTGCGAACGCATATTTTG
>CAJLYO010000061.1 GCA_905210885.1 uncultured Eubacteriales bacterium
TAATAATAGCTGTTTTGATTACAGCCTGTAGCTTTTCTTGATAAAAATGCTCGCTTTACGCTGTACTCAATTCCACTGACAGGCGAAAATCCCTCTGGTGTCTGCTTTTTATTTTCTTCAAATGACAAAAACTGATCTGCCTTATCTTTAAAAAGTTCCTCTGCCTTTTTCAAAAGCTGTTCGCCGTCCTTGATTTTTTCCTCATGAGCCTTTTGGCGCAGACGCTCGATTATTTCGCCGGAGGCGTCAAAACCCACGTCTGACATAATGAGCAGCTCCTCAAGCTCGTCAAACACGTCATCATCTATTTTTTTGAATATTTTTACGATTTCGCTTGTCTGCTCTGCAAAACGGTCGCGTGTTTTTGAAAGACCGCTTTTAATTTTATCAAAAAATCCCATTTAATATGCTCCTTTTTTACGTATATGCGCCGTGCGCGGCAGTGACGGCGTCACACCGCGTCCACAACATCGTCGATATTAAGCGACAGCATTTTTGTAACGCCTTTTTCCTGCATTGTTACGCCGTACAGGATATTTGCCGCCTCCATTGTACCGCGGCGGTGGGTAACCACAATATACTGGGTTTTGCCGATATTCTTGTTAAGAAAATCCGCGAAACGGTAAACGTTAACATCGTCAAGCGCCGCCTCAATCTCGTCCAGTATACAAAAGGGAGCCGGGCGCACCTTCAAAATAGAGAACAGCAGTGCAATGGAAACCATCGCCTGTTCGCCGCCGGAGAGCTGCATAATGCTTTTTATCGCCTTTCCGGGAGGGTTAACGTCAATATCTATGCCGCTTTCCAAAATATTTGACGGGTCGGTTAAGCGTATCGCACCTTTGCCGCCGCCGAAAAGCTCAACAAAAATATTGTTGAAATGACCGCTTATTTCCTTAAATTTCTCGGCAAACTGCACCTTCATTATTTCAAGCATTTCGCTTATAACCGTTTCAAGGTCGCTTTGCGCCTTCAAAAGGTCGGCGCGCTGTTCCGTCAGAAAATCGTAACGTTCCTTAACCGCCTTATACTCCTCAATGGAGTCAACGTTAATGTTGCCCAAGGATTTAATCTGCCCCTTTAACGATGCGATTTTCTTTTGCGTTTCCGTTACCGACTGTATTTCCGTACGCAGCTTCTGAGCCTCGATAAGGCTGAGTTCGTAATCGTCCCACAGCCTGTTTACAATTGATTCAAGGTCAGACTCCGCCTTAGCCTTTTTGCTGTCAAGTCTGCCCTGCTCCTGCTGAAGGGTCATCTGTGTTTCGTGAATCTGCTTTTGCTCGTCCTGGAGCTTTTTTATATCCTCACGAAACGCCTTGCTTTGCCCTTCAAGAGCTTCAATTTCCGCCTTTTTATCGGCTATATCCGCGTCTGACTGGGAAATCTGTTCATTTTTAAATTTTATATCGTCATTTATATTGCTTATGCTTTCCTCTATCTCCGCAATATTTTCATGCTTTCGGCTGACCGCAAGGGAATTTTCACTTTTGCGCGCGTTGGACATTTCGGTTATTTCGTTAATGCGCTCGATATCCTTCTTTATTTCGCCCAACTGCATCTTATATTCCAAAAGCTGCTGTTCAGTTGTTTCTCCGCGGGATTTTAAAAGCTCCAGATTCTGTTTCCGCGCTGCAGCCGCGGACTTTAAATTATCCGTATCGCGGCTTATTTCCTCAATTTTACCGCTGCCGCTTTCGTCAAGCTCTGCTATTTTTACAAGCTGTGCCTTAAGCTGTTCAAGCTCGGTTAAAAGCGCCTCTTTTGCCTCTTTTGCCCCGGCAAGGAGCTGTGCGCCGTGGCGCGCCTCCATTGTAAGGGAAATAAGCTTGTCCCCAAGCTGTTTTTCCTGTGCCGCGGCGTCCGTTACAGCCTTTTCAAGCCCGGACAGTGCAGCGGTTTCCGCCGCAAAACGCTTTTCGTCCTCCGACAGCGCCTGCTCGTTTTTCGGAATGATTTTTTCAAATTCGGCTATCTCGCCGGCACGGGAAAAAATACCGTTTCCGCTTTGTCTGCTTCCGCCCGTCATTGAACCGCCGGGAGATAAAAGGTCGCCCTCGAGGGTGACTATTCTGTATCTGTGCTTGAATTTATTCGCGATTATTACCGCGTTGTCAATATTGTCAACCACCGCAATTCTGCCCAAAAGCTGATTTATAACGCCCTTGTACTGCGGCTCGCACTTAACAAGGTTTGCGGCAACACCCAGATATCCGGCGGCGCCGGAAAGCTGTTTATCGTCCATAATCTCGCCGCGGCAAACGTCTAAAGGCAGAAATGTTGCACGGCCCTGTTTTGCCCGTTTTAAATATGCGATTGCGGTTTTTGCGTCATTTTCGTTTTTGGTCACAATGTTTTGTGCCGCGCCGCCCAGCGCCGTTTCCATAGCGGCGGCATACTTTGACTCCACCGTCAAAAGCCCGGCAACCGTGCCGTACAGCGTTGCATTGCCAAGCTCGCGGCGTTTGTACGCCGTCATAACGCTTTTTACGCTGCGGCTGTAATTATCAAAAGAGCTTTCCAAGTCCTTCAAAAGCTTAAGGCGCGATTTCTGCTGTGACAGAGTGCTGCGCTTTTCGTAAATATCCGTTTGCAGCCGTGAAATAAGCTTTTTGGAAGATTCAAGGTCGGACTGTGCCTTTGAAAGCTTATTTTTCTGCTCCTCATGACGGTTTTGCAGCTCTTTAACGTTTTTGTCCGCGGCGGAAACGTTGTCCTTTAACTTGTCGTAGTCGCCGCCCTTTTCGGCAAGCTCCCTGTTAATTGCGTCCGCGCGCTCGTTTAATGTGCTTTTTAATGCGGCGTTACCGGTGATTTTATAGCGCAGCTCCGAAACGTCGTTCATTTTTTCGATAATTTCCGTATTGGTGCGCTCAAGCTCGGCGGTTTCCGCGGCGATTTTTTCGCGCAGCTCCGAAAGCTTTTTTTCCGTTTTATCGGTTTTTGCCTTTAAATCCTCGTATTTATCGTAAAAGGAGTCGCTGCTTTCGCGCTGTGCCATGCTTTCGTCAAGCTGCAGCGCTTTTATTTTCAACTCCTCAATTTCCGTTTTTATGCGCCTGATACTTTCTTTATTGTTTTCTATTCTGTTATTTAAAATAGCGATATCGCTTTGAAACTCGGAGCGCGTTGCGTTTAAGCTCTCAAGCTCGGCGCGCTTTTCGTTTATGAGCGCGTCCTGAGAATTGATTTTTTCAAAAAGCGATGCGCTTTTTTGCTCCGCCAAAGTTGATTTTTCATTGACGCTTTCAATCTGGGCGCACAAATTATCGTAAACACCCTCGATTTCCTTCAACGTGTTTTTGTTCTTTTCTATATTGTAAAGAGAAAGGTTAACGTCCGCCGCGCGGAGCTCGTCACGGATAATAAGGTATTTTTTCGCCTTTTCCGACTGAATTCTGAGCGGTTCCACCTGGTTTTCAAGCTCTGTTATAATATCGTTTAAACGCACGATATTTTCAGTGGTTCTGGCTAACTTACGCTGTGCCTCCTCTTTTCTGTAGCGGTACTTTGTAATTCCGGACGCCTCCTCAAACATCTGGCGGCGCTCCTCCGGCTTATTGCTTAAAATTTCGGCAACACGACCCTGGCTTATGATTGAGTAGCCGTCGCGGCCGATACCGGTGTCCATAAAAAGCTCGTGAATGTCCTTCATGCGGACTGCGGTTTTGTTTATAAAATACTCGCCCTCGCCGGAACGGAAAACCCGGCGCGTAACCGCAACTTCGTCATAGTCGATTTTAAGCGCTCTGTCGGAATTGTCAACAACCAGCGTAACCTCCGCAAACCCAAGCGGTTTACGCTTTTGGGTGCCGGAGAAAATAACGTCCTGCATATTTCCGCTTCTTAAGGACTTCGCACTCTGCTCGCCCATAACCCAGCGCACAGCGTCGGAAATATTGCTTTTACCGCTGCCGTTGGGGCCGACAATAGCCGTTATGCCGTTGCCGAACTCAACATAGGTTTTGTCCGCAAACGACTTAAAGCCTGTCATCTCAATGGATTTTAAGCGCATGTGTTTCCTCCTTAAATAAGATTTCTGAAACTTGGGTGGTACGGCCCGGCAAGGAGGTTTTCCTTAGCCTCGTCCTCCGTCACCAAAAGCCCCAGGCGTATTATTTTTATATTGCTTTCATCAAAAATTTTCACCGCACCGCGGCATATTTCCACAGCCTCGTCCACGGTAAGGGGCGTAAATTCGCCCTTCATGTACATATCGGCCATAGGCGTGTCGGAAAAAACAAGAGTGGGATAAATCCGCACAAAGTCGGGCTTTAAAAAAGCCAAATCCCGCGCGGTTTCAAGGTCGTCCTCCGCGGTATCGTCTATAAGCCCGATCATCATCTGAAGCCCAAGTTTAAAAGGATATTTTCTGATAAGCGCCACGGCGTTTTTTACATCTGCCGCCGTATGCCCACGCCGGTTTGCCGCAAGAACGCGGTCGCTTGTTGACTGAACTCCAAGCTCGATATCCGTAACGCCGTAGGATAAAAGCCTGTCCAAAATTTTCTCGTCTATGCAGTCCGGTCTTGTGGAAAGGCGTATTCCGTGAACCGCGCCGCTGTCCTTATACTTTTTTGCAACCGCCAAAAGTCCGCACCGCAATTTTTCGTCAACCGCGGTGAAGCTTCCGCCGTAAAAGGCGATTTCCACGTGGTTTTTGGCGCTGTCTATGGTTTTTAAATATTTCTGCACCGTGTTTTCCGCGTCCGCGGGAGTAACGTCCGACACCTGACCCGTTATATGCTTCTGATTGCAGAAAGAGCATTGGTGGGGACACCCCTTATGGGGCACAAAAATCGGTATTATTTTAAATTTGCCCATTGTTTTTCCTCAAAACGCTAAGGGCGTTCATTGCAGCGTTTTGCTCCGCCTCTTTTTTACTTCTGCCCTTGCCCTTCGCCACAAGTTTTCCGGATACATGAACCTCCACAAAAAACATTTTGCTGTGCTCCGGACCTTCCTCGCCGGTATGAACATACGAGGCATGGCGGTCGCTTTGCTGAACGAACTCCTGAAGGCGGGTTTTATAGTCATTGAAAACGCTTTTGCCCATGCGCGCGCGCTCGATGTCGTCGCCGAGATTCCGCATGACAAAATCCCGTGCCGGTGTAATTCCGCCGTCAAGGTAAATTGCGGCAAGGATTGATTCAATCACATCAGCCAAAATAGACGGGCGCGTTCTGCCGCCCGTCATGTCCTCGCCCTTGCTGAGCAGCAAATATTCGCCTATGCCCAATGAAACGGCAATCTGTTCCAGTGAACGCTCACACACAATTGCGGAGCGCAGCTTTGAAAGTCCGCCCTCCGGAAGCTCGGTAAAGTGGGTATAAATATACTCGCTTACCACATATGAAAGTATGCTGTCGCCCAAAAACTCAAGCCGCTCGTAGCTGTTTGACTTATGCTCGTTTGCATATGAGCTGTGGGTCAGCGCCGTTTTTAAAAGCTGCTCATTATTAAATTGATAGCCTATTTTTTCAACAAGACGCTCCATATCAGTTCTGAGCGTGTTCTTTGATATAGTTTACGGCATCGCCCACGGTTTTGATTGACTCTGCGTCCTCGTCCGGGATTTCGATGTCAAACTCCTGTTCCATAGCCATAACCAGCTCAACCAAATCCAGAGAATCGGCGCGAAGGTCGTCTACAAGCGATGTATCATATGTTATTTCGGACTCGTTTACACCGAACTGGTCTACCAATGCTTGTTTTACAATTTCAAATTCCATTAGAATTTCCCCCTAAATCTTTATACACATTATTATAACGGCTATTTCCAAATAGTCAAGTATTTTCATAATTTTTTTATATATTATTGCCTATAACTCCCACAATATCCTCATTTACCGCGGTAATCGCCTGTTTTACGGCATTGTAAACCGCGGAAGCCTTTGCGTTTCCGTGAGCTTTTATAACCACGCCGTTAACACCCAAAACAGGTGCGCCGCCGTATTTTTCCGCATCAAAGGAGTCTTTAAGCTTTTTTATGCCGCCCTTCATGGTCAGACCGCAAATCTTTGTGATTAAATTTTTCATAAACATACCCTTTATCTCGGAGGAGAAATATTTTGCCGTGCCCTCCAGGGTTTTCAAAAACACGTTGCCGGAAAATCCGTCGGCGGTCAAAACGTCGCATGCGCCGTTTAAAACGCCCGTTCCCTCAACGTTTCCTATAAAATTAATGTCGGAGTTTTTCAAAAGCTCATGAGCTTTTTTTACAACTTCGCTGCCCTTTGTTTCCTCGGTGCCGTTGCTTAAAAGCCCTATCCTCGGGGATTTTATACCCATTATTGCTTTCATGTACGCGTTGCCCATCACTGCAAACTGAAGCAGAAAATCCTCGCCGCAGTCGGCATTTGCACCGCTGTCAATCAAAAGAGTACAGCCTGTTTTTGTGGGAATTACCGTGCCGATTGCCGCACGGCGGACGCCCTTAATACGCTTTACCAAAAGTGTTGCACCGCACACAACCGCACCGGTACTTCCGGCGGAAACAAAAGCGTCTCCCTTACCCTCGGCAAGGAGCTTAAGCCCCGTCACTATTGAAGAATTTGTTTTTGTTCTCACCGCGTGAACGGGGTCCTCGTCAAAGCCGATAATTTCCGGGGCATGAACCACGGAAATTCTGCTGTCGTCTATATTTCCGATTTTTTCTTTATCTCCCACCAAAATAATCTCGGTATCAAAGTCACGCGCCGCCGAAACAGCGCCCTTTATTACCTCGCCCGGGGCATTGTCGCCGCCCATTGCGTCTATAATTATTCTCATAAGCTCACCCTTTATTTTACATCTTTAAAAAGACTTATATTTTTAACAAGGTATTCTCCGCCGGAATACACGGTTAAAATCACCGCGGCTGTCATTAAAACAAACGAAACATGGCCGGGAATAACCGCTATTCTGTCAATAAGCATAGCGATAACGGCAAAAAGCTGGACCACCGTTTTAAGCTTTCCGGACTTTCCGGCAGCAATCACGATGCCGTCCTGCACCGCAAGGATTCTTATGCCCGTTACCATAAACTCGCGGAAGGTAATTATAACTGCGTACCAGGGGTTCAGCGCCCCCTCAGAGCAAAGGCAGATAAGCGCCGCGGTAACCAGCATTTTATCCGCAAGAGGGTCTGCAAATTTCCCGAAATTCGATACAAGATTATATTTCCGCGCTATGTGTCCGTCCGCAAAATCGGTAATTGAAGCAGCGGCGAAAATTATAATGCATGCCGCTTTACCGGCAGTTGTTCCTGCGTATAAAAACAGTGCGATAAAAACAGGTATCAGCACTATTCTGAAAACTGTAAGCTTATTTGGAAGGTTCATATTAATTTTCCTTTCGTGCTCCGAACAGGTCATATTCGGAGTAGTTATCTATTACAACCTCGGCAAACTCGCCCTCGGCAAGCTTTTTCTTTGACTTAAAGAACACCTTGCCGTCAATATCCGTGGAATCTGCCTCCGTTCTGCCGAAGTACTGCTCCACGATAACGTCATAGCCCTCAACAAGAACAGTTACGGTTTTCCCGACTTTTTCGGCATTCAGCGCCTCGGTTACGTCCTCCTGGGCAAGCATTAAAAGCTCCTGACGCTGCTGTTTCACCTCATCGTCAATCTGATTATCCATAGCCGCCGCAGGGGTGTCCTCCTCCTGAGAGTAGGCAAAAACGCCCAGGCGCTCGAATTTCTGCTGTTTGACAAACTCAAGCATTTCCGCAAACTGCTCCTCCGTTTCGCCGGGGAAGCCTGTTATAAGCGTGGTTCTTATTGTAATTCCGGGGATTTTTTCACGCAGACGTGAGATAACGCCTGTAATCCCGGCTTTGTTGCTTTTCCTGCCCATGCGCCTTAAAACATCGTCGCTGCAGTGCTGTATGGGCATATCGATATATCTGCAAACCTTGGGGTTTTTCGCAATTGTATCTATAAGCTTATCCGTAATTTTCTCCGGATAGCAATAGTGAAGTCTGAGCCACACAAGCCCGTCAATTTTGCACAGGCTGTCTATAAGTTCGCAAAGTTTCGGCTCGCCGTATAAATCAACACCGTAGCTTGTGGTGTCCTGGGCGATAAGGATAATTTCCTTAACCCCGTTTTTCACAAGGTTTTCCGCCTCCGACACGATATCCTCGATTTTTCTGCTGTTAAATCCGCCGCGTATTGACGGAATAACGCAGTAGGTACAGCGGTTGTCGCAGCCGTCCGCAATTTTTATAAACGCGGTATACGACGGGGTCTGCATAAGGCGTTTTTTATTTAAATAGCTGTAGTTTCTGTCGCACAAAACAACGTTATCCGTGCCGTTTATGACCTCAATCAGCCTGTCATACTCGCCCACGCCCACAACGGCGTCAACCTCGGGAATTTCCGTTAAAATCTGCTCCTTATACCTCTGCGCCATGCAGCCGGTAACTATAAGGCGCTTACAGTTTCCGTCGGTTTTCCACTGCGCCACGTCAAAAATTGTGTCGATTGATTCGATTTTTGCGTCGTTTATAAAACAGCAGGTGTTAACTATAATAACATCTGCCAGCGACTCGTCGTCGGTAAGCTCAAAGCCCTGCTCAGTAAGCATGCCGAGCATGTTTTCGGCGTCAACTAAATTTTTCGCGCATCCCAGTGATGCCATTGCAATTTTCATAGTGATTATCCTTTTAAATTATTTTTTGTGTATATTCATGCAAGGTTCCGAACAAGAAGGAAGTCAAATACACTGAAACGTCCTGTGAACTCTGTCGCAAGTCTTGATTTGTCAGGCTGGCTTTTTAATGCCTCCCTTGCCTAAAGGGAGG
>CAJLYO010000062.1 GCA_905210885.1 uncultured Eubacteriales bacterium
TCTTAAAGGGCGGACAGGGCATATAAAACCGCCGAAAGTTCCATTCTGTTGTTGGTGGTGTTTGCCTCGCCGCCGCACAGCTCGCGTACGGCACCGTTGTATTTAAGTACAGCGCCGTAGCCCCCCGGTCCCGGGTTTCCGCTGCATGCGCCGTCAGTATAAATTTCTACTGTTTTCATATAATATTCATAGCCTTTCTAATGCCTTTTTGCGTAACAGTCCATAAAAACCGCCCCCGATATAACCTCCGCAAATACGTACACCGCGGTAACGGCAGCCGTTTTGCACAGCGCGTCAAGACTTTGGGAAAATACCCCGGAAGTTAAATTGTAAACAAGAGCCGCAGTTGCGGTAAGAATCAGTAAAACGCAAAAAATCATTCCGTATTTTAAAAGAGCCGCGCATGGCACAGGTATATTTTTTATGCCGTCGGCAATCATTTTAACCATTGTTGTTCCCTCCTCGGATAAGCATATACTGCAATTATACCATTACGGGAGAACATAATCAAAGGTATTTATTACCGTACGGGAGCCGCCGTGTCACTTTTTAAGAAGAATCCCCTCTCTTACGGCGCGGAAAATACGATGCTTAACATCGGGATTGTCACGCTCCAAATCCGCAAGCAGATTTTTCACATACTGCCGCTTTGTAAATCCGTCCGCCGGGCACGGGTTGTGAATTATCGGCAGTTTTTCGCGCTCGGCAAAATTAATAATATCCTTTTCTTCTGTATAAATAAGCGGACGTATAACTGTCACGCCTACCCTGTCAAGATAGCTTTTCGCGTCAAAGCACGACAGCCGCGCTTCATAAATAAGGGACATGTAAAATGTTTCTATAACGTCGTCAAAATGATGCCCCAGCGCCACCTTGTTGCAGCCGCTTTCCACCGCAAGCTCGTTTAAAGCGCCGCGGCGCATTTTTGCGCACAACGAACACGGATTTTTCTCATGGCGCACGTCAAAAACCACATTTGCAATATCCGTCTGCTTTATTATACATTCAACATCGATTTTTTCGCAGAAACGCTCGAATTCCGATGTATCGCACTTGTATCCCAAATCAAGCATAAGCGCCTTGACGGTGAATTTCTGCGGCATGTAAATGCGCATCGCCGCAAGCACGTAAAGAAGGGTCAGACTGTCTTTGCCGCCGGAAACCCCCACCGCAACGGAGTCATTGTCCTCTATAAGATTAAAATCTGTAATCGCACGTCTTACTGCGCTTTGCATTTTTCTCAAATAAAACACCTCACGCATAATAATACCATAAAATAATGAAAAAATGAAACCGAGAAAACAAGAGAATAACGGAGAAAAACGGAGAAAACAAGAGGAAATCAAATCTAAATTATTTTTTTGGGAAAAAAGCTTGACAATTGACAGAATATGTGGTAAAGTATAGAAGATGTTTTTTGGTCCGAAGTTTTTTCGGAACGGAAGTTTGTGTTTTTTGCACGGAAAGGAAAGGTTATTATTATGAGCACATACATGGCAAAAGCCAAAGAGCTTGATAAACAATGGTATGTAATAGACGCAGCCGGCAAGCCCCTGGGCAGAGTTGCAGCTGCTGCGGCTACTATTTTAAGAGGCAAGCATAAGCCTACTTATACTCCCCACGCAGACTGCGGAGAGTTCGTTATTATCATCAATTCTGACAAGGCTGTTCTCACAGGCAATAAGCTTCAGCAGAAAATCTGGTATCACTACACAGGTTTTGTCGGCGGTATGAAGGCTGTTAAGTACAACGAATTAATGGCTTCACGCTCGGACAAGGCTATGGAGCTTGCAGTTTGGGGTATGCTCCCCCACAATACGCTGGGCAGAGCTGCTATGAAAAGACTGCACATCTACAAGGACGGCGAACACAAGCACGCGGCACAGAACCCCGTAGCTTGGGACAGAGAAATTAAGTAAGAAAGGGTGATATAAATGGCTGGTACATCATTTTACGGTACAGGAAGAAGAAAAAAATCAATAGCAAGGGTACGCCTTGTTCCGGGAACCGGCGTAATCACAATAAATAAGCGTGATATTGACGACTATTTCGGTCTTGAAACACTTAAGCTTATCGTTCGTCAGCCGCTGGAGGCTACGGAAGTAAGCGGAAAGTTTGACGTTATTGCCAACGTTGTCGGCGGCGGCGTTACCGGTCAGGCAGGTGCAATAAGACACGGCATTGCAAGAGCATTGCTTGAAGTTGACGCACAGAACAGACCTGTTCTTAAGAAATGCGGTTACTTAACACGTGATCCTCGTATGAAGGAACGCAAGAAGTACGGTCTTAAGGCAGCAAGAAGAGCACCCCAGTTCTCAAAGAGATAATTATTTCGTTTTTTGCGGATTTTTGGTGTTTTTCAAAGAAATTTTACGAAAAAATATTAGTCCAATTAGTTCTTTTTAAAGAATTAATTGGATATAATATTAATATGGACATACATTTTTAAAATGTCCAAAAAAAGGAGTGCAAATCAGAGGTTTTGGTTGTATTCCGAATAATTTAGGAGGTTATCATGCGACTGATAGACAAAGTCGTAAACAGATACTCCGCATGGCGCATAGCCTTATTTGCAGTACTTTTGGCTGCCATGGTGACGCAGTTTGTCACAGGAGTGGTTTACGCAATGTCAAAACAGGTTTGCATTGTTGACGGTCTTAACAAAAAAGTAAATATTGAGACTTATGCAAGCAACGTAGCCGATGTTTTGGCTCAAGAGGGAATTACTCTTGGCGGTGAGGACGAAACACTGCCGGCACTTAACGAAAAAGTTAAAGACGGCGACGAAATCACTGTTTTGAGAGCGGTTAACATAACGCTTATCGACGGAGATAATTCCTTTGAGAAACAGACTGCAAAACAAACTGTGGGCGAGGTTTTTTCACAGTTTGTCGGTGACACCGAAAACGGTACGGTAGTCAACCACGGTATGGACGACGAAGTATACGAAGGTATGGTTATTGAAATTGCATATCTTTCAGAAGATATCGTTTCCGAGCAGACGGAAACAGCATACAAAACGATTAAACGTGCGTCCTCCAAGCTGGAACCGGGAGTTACCGTTACAGCAACGGAAGGACAAAACGGACTTACCGAAAATACTTACCGTGTTTACTATGAAAACGGTAAGGAGGTTTCAAGGGAGATAATTTCAAAACAGGTCGTAAAAGAGCCTGTGGATGAGGTTATAGAGTACGGTGAGGCTAAAGCCGCAGGACGGCTTACCCACAGCAGCGGTTCGGTGGTGTCGCGCTCCGGCGGACAGTTCAGATACCGCTCATACATTGACGTGACGGCAACGGCTTATGATTTAAGCTATGAAAGCTGCGGCAAACGCCCCGGCGACCGCGGTTACGGTGTAACTGCGTCGGGAATGCGTGCACAGTACGGAGTTGTTGCGGTTGATACACGCGTTATCCCCCTGGGAACAAGACTTTATATTGAGGCTGCCGACGGCTCATGGGTTTACGGCAATGCGGTTGCCGGCGATACCGGCGGCGCAATCCGAGGTAATAAGGTTGACCTGTTCTTTAATACAAGACAGGAATGTTTAAACTTTGGCAGACGAACCGCCAGAGTATATATTTTGGAATAGTGAAAAACAGCCTGACTGTATGTCAGGCTGTTTTTGCGTTCATATAATACTGCTCATTGTCCGCATGATACTGCAAAAATCCGTAATTTATCTTGTCATATTCTCCAATTTACCTAATTAAAGGTTGACACAAAGCGGTTTAATGTGATACAATAAAAAGTGTTTTTATAAAATTGCAAAAGGAGTGCGGTAATCCGTGCAGGAATATACAATTCAAGATGTATTATCAATGTTTCTAAAACGCTGGTGGCTTTTTGTCATATCGTTTTTTGTTTGCGGCGCAGTTGCCCTTGCGTACACAGTGTTTTTTATCCCCAAAACCTATCAGTCCTCCGGAATGTTATACATTAACTCGAAAAAAATGTCAAATCAGATGTATTCCGGCGGCGCGGATTTGACGGACATGTATGCGGCGGAGCGTCTGGGCGAAAATTTCAAAATCATTTTAAAAACCGACAAATTTTTAAATTCCGTGGTAAAGGACACAGGGCTTGACATATCTCCGACACAGCTTTCCAAAATGATTTCCGTGGAACTTATCGAGAATACCGAGGTCATCACGGTGACCGTTACCTGCGGCGACCCGGCGCTTGCCCACACAATTGCCTCGTCAGTTATGTTAAATGCCAAAGAACAGATTTCAGATATACTCGAAGTCGGTTACATAAAAATCGTTGAGGATGCGTCCTTTAACCCCGCAAGCGTTGCACCAAGCGTAAAGAAAAACACAATTCTCGGAATGTTTGCGGGCCTTTTGATTGCGGCGGCATGGGTATTCTTAAAGGAAATGACCGACACCACCATCAAAAGCGAGGACGATATTGAGAAATTCTTCTCGATTCCCATTGTGGGCAGTATTCCAAACCTTGAAGAGGTTGAGGCTGACAGCGGCTACAAATATAACTATGCATACAGAAACAAGTCAAAGTAAAGGAGGTTTTATTTTTGAAATCGAGGAAAACACTTAATTCAAGAACAAACACCTCTTTGTCAGGTGAAAATGTTTCGTTTTTCACTCTTGAGGCGTATAAATCCGCGAGAACAAACATTATATTTGCAATGCCGGGAAACGGCTGCAAAACGGTGATGTTTACAAGCTCTATCCCCCGCGAGGGCAAGACAACTACGTGTTTAAACACCGCCATAGTTTTTGCTCAGGCACACTACAGGGTACTGGTTTTGGACTGCGATTTGCGAAAGCCGCGTATTCACAAGCTTCTGCGCACAAACAACGATGTGGGGATTACAGATGTTTTGGTAGGCGTAAAGCAGCTTGACGATGTTATAAAGCATGATAAAAAGTTAAATCTTGACTATATAACCTGCGGTACTGTGCCGAAAACACCGGCAGAGCTTTTGTCCTCGGACAATATGCGGGAATTTTTGTATGAGTGCAGCAGCCGGTACGACTATATAATGATCGATACACCTCCGGTAAATATGGTTACCGATGCCTTGGTTTTGGCACCTCTTGTAACGGGAATATTTTTTGTTGCCCGCCAAAACTATACATTGCGCGAGGTTTTGAAGGAGGCAATTTCAAAGTTTGAATTTGTAAACTGCCCTCCCACAGGAATCATATTAAATGACACTTCTGTCAAGAGATCCGGAAAATACAGCGGATATTACAAGAAATATTACAAAGCCGGATATACTAATGCCGATGAAACTAAGGAAGGTGACGACTTCGATGCTTGACTTTCATACGCACATACTGCCCGAAATGGATGACGGAAGCGAAAGCGCCGCCATGTCCTTGGGCATGCTTGCTGAGATGTATGAAAACGGCATTGACATGGTTTATGCCACGCCGCATTATTATGCTGACGAGGAAACCGTGGAGGAATTTTTGGAACGCCGGGCGGAAAGTTTTGAAAAACTGCGCCGTGTGTGCGAGGGAAAAAATGTCCCTGAAATCAGGCTTGGGGCTGAGGTTCACTTAACGGACATGCTGACTTCCCGTCATGGTCTTGACAGGATTTGCATAGAGGGCACAAATCTTATGCTTATCGAGCCGCCTTATGCCGCGTTTTTGGATTCTACATTTGGGTATATAGAACATATTCTTTCAAATTATTTTGTTGTTCCCGTTATTGCCCACATTGACCGGTATCTGTTTTTGCAGACCAATAAAACGCTGAACCGACTTTTTGAAATGGAGCTTTTGTTTCAGGCAAATGCAAAAGGTGTCCTTGACAAAAAGCTTCACAGAACGATTATAAAAATGATAAAAAAAGGAATGATACAGTTTATCGGTTCCGACTGTCATAACGACACGGTGCGCCCTCCCAACGTGCATCTTGCGTATCAGGTTTTGGAAAAGAAAATGTCCGCGGAAAAATACGGGCAGTTTTTGGAATTTTGCAATACACGCGGCGATTTGTGAGGTGGCATTCATGAAGCTTTTGGTGGTAAGCGATACCCACGGAAGATACGGCAGAGTCCGCGGATATCTTGAAGATTATCCTTCTGTTACACACATTATGCATTTGGGCGACGGCGTGCGGGATATGGAGGACTTAAGCCGTGAATATCCCGACAAGTATTTTATGTGCGTCCGTGGCAATAACGACTTCGGCTGTAACTATCCCGAGCATTATCAGTTTTGCCTTTTGGGACATACGTTTTTTGCGGCACACGGGCACACTTTGGGGGTTCGTACTTCCGTTATGCGGCTTTGGGAGGCTGCGCATGCAGCCGGCGCGGATATTACCCTATTCGGTCACACCCATATGAAATACGATAACATCGTAGACGGTATCAGGATCCTGAATCCCTCGTCTTACGGCGCGTATCTTATAAGCGAAAATAAAATTGAATTTATATAAAAGTTTTTCTTGCAGCGTGTGATATATCACACGTTTTTTGTCGAAAAGCTTTGACAAAAAATGTTTTAAGTAGTATAATGGTGGTGTATCGGAGGGATTGCGGTAATGTACAGTGTCGGTGATAAAATAGTGTATCCCATGCACGGAGCAGGTGTAATCGAAGCAATAGAAGTTAAAAAGGTGCTTAAGGAAAAGCAGACCTATTACATAATGAAAATGCCGGTGGGAGGCATGATACTTATGATACCCACAAACAATACCGAGGAAATCGGTATACGCGGTATAGTGGACAAAGAAACCGCGGCAGATGTTGTTGAAAGCTTCGGCACGGCGGTGGGAGAGTTTAACGAGAACTGGAACAAGCGCTACCGCGAAAATATGATAAAAATACGCTCCGGAAACATATATGAGGTTTTGGAAGTTGTAAAAATGCTTATGCTGAGGGATAAAACCAAGGGACTTTCCACCGGCGAGCGTAAAATGCTTAATAATTCAAAGCACATTTTGTTAAGCGAACTGGTTTTGTCCGAGGTTTATGAATATTCTGATTTGGAACAGCTTTTGAATGAAAAAGTTGAGGAGCTGTTTAGCGGAAAATGTCACAATGCATAAATCTGCGTTTTAAATTTGTTGACTTTTTCCTATATATATATTGAATTATTTCTTTAAATGTGTTATCATATTGTTATATACTGCAATTAGTATTATGTTTTCCAATCTTTCTTTTGCCGATGGCTCCCCACCATCGGTCATTTTTTTATATATGAAATTGAGGTGGAGCGGTTGATAAAGAAAATAATAATCGCCGCCGCTGCTTTGCTTGTAACATGCACGGCGGTTTTTGCGGAGTCAGATATTATAATAGTCCCCGGATACGCCGGCAGCAAGCTGTATTCCGATTCGGATTTTGCAAACCGTGTTTTCGGCGAGCAGTCCGACCTTGCCGGGCTTGCGGCGTTTGACGGCACTCTTTACGTCCGCGAACCGATAAATCTGCAAAAAGCTGCGGAATACGGCACCGGCAACAGGTATAAACCGCTGGCAAACGCCCTTTGCGCACAGTACCCCAAAAGGAAAATCTACTTTTTTTCATACGATTTCACCAAAGGCACAGAGTCTGCCGCGCGCAGCCTGCATGATTTTATAACTTCCCTTGAGGAAAAGCCGGTTTTAATATGCGACAGCATGGGCGGTCTTGCGGCGGCAAAAATGTTTAATTTGTACGGAAACTTTGCTTTGACGGAAAAAACGATATTTGTCGGCGTACCCATGTCGGGCAGCGTGTATGCCTCGGTTGCTGCGGATATTGGCTACGGTCTGCTGCCCGGAATTTCCGCGCTGTACCCCACACAGCAGTATGCGCAGGACGAAAACACGGATTTTGCATACAAATCGGATTTTAACGCCTTAGAATTTATGAAAAACTGCGGCAATGCCTATTATGCCGCCGGCAGCGGAATGATAACCGCGGCTAAGGTAAGCTACAGCGACGGCACGCTGTCCGATATTTCGTACACCAACCGCGGTGACGGCACAGTGACTGTTAAAAGTGCGGAAATGCCGGGAAAAACAGCGGTTTTCAATATGCTCCATTCAAAGCTTATATCCTCCCCCGAGGTTATTTCGTGGATAAAATCGGTTTTGGAGGGCAATGCGGAATATAATAATTCTGCCGTTTATACCGGCTATGACGTTGTGCGTGTGCAGGGCTCTGCCGACATATCGGTTAACGGAGTTATATCCCAAAACGGTATATATACAAACAGCGAAAAGGGCGAAATAATAAATGCCGGCGGCTTTAAAACCGCCGCATTTGTCCGCGGCGGCAATGCGGTTATAATAAAATGCAATGCCGATGAGCGGATAAGCCTTGATTTAAAGCGGTTTAACGACAACAACGGCGAAATCGCCGCATTTAAATTTACGAATGTTCCGGCAAAGGACGGCGGACAAATACAGATAGTCCCCGGCGACGATGCCGTGCGCCTTTGCATCGATTTTGACAGTGACGGAATTTTTGAGCAAACCGCGCTCTGCCGCCGCGGCAAGGACGTTTCGTTTAAAACCGAAACTCCCGTGTTTTCCGAAAGGGAGGGCACGTATAAAAAGCCGTTTAAGCTCCGCCTTGAGTGCGCAACGGACGGAGCGGAGATTTATTATACAACGGACGGCACCGACCCGAAAGCGGACGGAATTTTGTATGACGGGGAAATTGATATTTCAAAATCGTGCACCGTAACCGCCGCGGCAAAGAAGGAGTATTATTCCGACAGCGCCGCAATAAGCGTGAAATACGAAATTAAAAAGAGTAACGTGTTTGCGGCGGTGCTTTTGTGGCTTG
>CAJLYO010000063.1 GCA_905210885.1 uncultured Eubacteriales bacterium
ACAAGACACAAATAAAGCATTTTTTTCCTGTTTTCTCCGGAATATTTCTTATTTTTGGTAAGCAGCGAACATTCAAGCCCCATAGACGAAAACAAAAGAGTAACAGGAATATACAAAAAAATCTGCGCGGCTGTAAGCGACAGCGCCGTTAAAATTCCGGACGCCCCGAATGACGCGGTAACAAAGCCGCATGTAAATCCGACTGAAAAACCGCTGCAAAACAGATTTACAAACAAAATCGGAATAAGCCAAACCGTCATGGCACCCAAAAACACAAATATGCTTGTTCGTATGTTTTTTACAAGCAGGTTTAAAAATATTTCGCCCTTGCTTTTATCGCCTATGTTAACAATAGACGTTTTCAAAAGCTCCGCGAGCTTTTTACTCTGTTCACCGCCTACCGCAGATGCCAATAGCAATCCGCATATAACCCCCGATACCGCCGCCAGCATCAGCAAAAACAGCTTGGCTTTGTTTTTTTCATAGTATTTTCTGCGCAAAATTATCCCCTCCGTATATAGAAATTATATTCGGAGGGGATTTTAAATATAACCGCTAATTATTATCAACATTAATTAAGTCGCTCGCCTTAATACCAAGTACCTCGGCAATTTTAAACAATGGCCCTGTATTCTTTATCGTTCATAACTCAATCTGCGGATTTTCCGTTGAACGGCGGTAAATCACAAATTTATTGCCGATAACCTGAACAGGCTCCGCACCCACGGCAGCTATAACCTCGCCGCATATTTCGCGGGGGGTACAGCCCGAATTTTCAAGGACGGTAACCTTAATAAGTTCATTTTTCTCGAGAGTATCGTCAATCATTTTAATAAAGTTTTCGTTAACGCCGCCTTTACCTACCTGATAAAGCGCCGGGATTTTGTTGGCAAGACCGCGAAGGTATGCACGCTGTTTTGTTGTTATCATATTCTACCTCTTTATTTCGTAAGAATTTTTGATTTTTCGGTGCACTTTGCCATGGCGTCCATTACGGCATAGCGGAAACCGTCAGCTTCAAGAGCCTCAACCGCGTCAATTGTCGTACCGCCGGGGGAGCATACCATGTCTTTAAGCTGTCCGGGGTGAGTGCCTGTATGAAGGACCATTGCCGCACTGCCTTCAACCGCTGCGGCGCAGATTTTGTATGCAGCCTGCCTTGGCATGCCGGCCTTAACCGCCGCGTCAGCCATTGCCTCTATCATCATATAAACGTACGCCGGGCTGCTGCCGCTTGCGGAAACGACAGCGTCCATAAGACTTTCGTCCATTATCTCCGTCACGCCGACGCAGTCAAAAATCTCCCTTACCGTTGCCGCCTGCGAATCGCTTATTTCAGGAGCAGGACTGATAACAGTCACGCCTTTGCCGATAAGCGCCGGCGTATTCGGCATAACGCGCACAACCTTTGCACCTTGGGGGAGATTGCTTTTTATGAAATTCACGGAAATTCCGGCGGCTATTGAAACAAAAATCGGCTGTACGGTTTTTACCGTAGGCAAAAGCTTTGGAAACACATTGGGTTTAACCGCTAAAATTACCACGTCGCAGCTGCCGAAAACGATATCCGAATTATCTGTTGTCCGCACTCCCATATCCTTAAGGGGCGAAAGCTTATCCGCCGATAAATCGCACGCATAAATATTTTCCGGCTGTGCTTTTTTTGAAGCTATAAGTCCGCCGATAATCGCGCTGCCCATATTGCCGGCACCGACAAAGCCTATCTTTAAATTTTCAATCATATCCGACACCTCTTATACAGTAAGTTCTGCCTTTACGCCTGTTTCGTCCGCATACTCTGAAAGTATGGGTTTTACATACTCAGCTATAAATTCCTCGGTCTGCTGCGGCGCCCTGCCTATAAAGTTCTCGGGCTTTAAAATACCTTCGATTGCCTCACGTGAAAGTCCGAAGCTGTCGTCTGCAAGGATTCTTTCGATAAGGTCGTTGGGTTTGCCCTCCTCCTTTACCGCTCTTGCGGCAGCCTGAGAATGAACGCGGATTTTTTCGTGCAGCTCCTGTCTGTCGCCGCCGAGTTTAACTGCGTCCATCATTATATTTTCCGTTGCCATAAACGGAAGCTCCGACATAATACGCGAGTGTATAACCTTGGGATATACCACAAGTCCGTCTGCAACGTTAATGTAAATATTCAAAATTGCGTCAACCGCCAAAAATGCCTCCGGCACGCTTATTCGCTTGTTTGCGGAATCGTCAAGGGTTCTTTCAAACCACTGGGTAGACGAAGTTATAGCCGGATTCAGAGCGTCCACAATCACATAACGCGCAAGGGAACAAATTCTCTCACTTCTCATGGGATTACGCTTGTATGCCATGGCGGATGAGCCGATTTGTGACTTTTCAAACGGCTCTTCTATTTCCTTTAAATGCTGAAGAAGTCTTATATCGTTTGCAAATTTATATGCACTTTGGGCAATACCGCTCAAAACATTTAAAACCTGACTGTCGAGCTTTCTCGAGTACGTCTGACCGCTTACCGGAATAACGTCTTTATACCCCATTTTTTCCGCAATCATTTTGTCGAGCCTTTTAACCTTTTCATGGTCGCCGGAAAACAGTTCAAGAAAGCTTGCCTGCGTTCCGGTCGTGCCCTTTGAGCCTAAAAGACGTGATTTTGAAAGAATGTGCTGCACTTCCTCCAAATCCATTAAAAGTTCGTTAATCCAAAGAGTTGCGCGCTTACCCACGGTGGTAAGCTGTGCCGCCTGAAAATGGGTAAACCCGAGAGTCGGCATGTCTTTATATTTCATCGCAAAATCAGACAACAGCGAAATCACGCTGACAAGCTTTTTGTGCACAAGGCGCATTGCCTTGTCCATAATTATAATATCGGTGTTATCGCCCACATAGCATGATGTTGCGCCCAGGTGAATAATGCCCTTCGCATTGGGGCATTGCTGACCGTAGGCATATACATGGGACATAACATCGTGGCGGACGATTTTCTCCCGCTCCTTCGCAACGTCATAATTTATATTTTCCGCATTCGCCTTAAGCTCGTCAACCTGCTCTTTTGTAATCGGCAGTCCAAGCTCCATTTCAGCCTCGGCAAGGGCAATCCAAAGCTTGCGCCATGTTTTGAATTTCATATCGGGAGAAAAGATTTCTTTCATCTCGTCACTTGCATATCTTGTATTAAGCGGACTCTCATATATATTTGTCAATTCGTAACTTCCTCTCTTTTATTTTGCAAGAAAGTCTTCCAGCCTGTCAAGACCTTCCTTTATATTTTGCATGCTCGTAGCGTACGACCATCTTACATAGCCGTCGGCGCCGAATCCCGTGCCGGGAACAAGTGCAACCTTGCTGCACTCCAAAAGCCACTCGCAGAATTCATCGGCGTTATTTATAACCTTGCCCTTTATTTCTTTGCCAAGCAAGTCCTTGATGCTCATAAATACATAAAACGCGCCGTCGGGGTTAATGCAAGAAACACCGGGAATACTATTAATTCGCTTAACCATATAATCACGGCGAACCTTAAATTCCTGGCGCATTGCCTCAACCATTTCCTGCGGTCCGGAGATTGCGGCAAGCGCCGCAGCCTGGGAAATTGAACACGGATTTGACGAAGCGTGGCTCTGAACATTTGAAATAATCTTTGCGATTTCCGGAGCAGACGCAGTATAACCTATGCGCCAACCCGTCATGGCATAGCTTTTCGAAACGCCGTTTATGATTATTGTAAGCTTTTTGATATCCTCGCCGAATGACGCTATACTTACATGGCGCGCCGAGCCGTACACAAGCTTTTCGTAAATCTCGTCGGAAACCACGAAAATATTATGCTTTACCGCAACATCGGCAATGCTTTTAAGCTCCTCCTCGCTGTAAACCATACCCGTAGGATTTGAAGGACTGTTCAAAACAATCGCCTTCGTTTTCGGAGTGATTGCAGCCTCAAAGTCCGCAGCGCTGAATTTAAATTTAGTGCCCTCGGTTGTTTCGATGAATTTCGGAACACCGCCGGCTATTCTGACCATTTCGGGATAGCTAACCCAAAACGGCTTGGGAATCAAAACCTCATCGCCGTCATTTAAAATAGCGTAAAAAGCGTTAACAAGAGCATGCTTTGCACCGTTTGAAATTACGATATCAGTAGGAGCGTAGGTAACGCCGTTGTCATTTTCAAGCTTTTGTGCAACTGCCTTTCTGAGGTCCATTGTACCTGAAGCAGGGGTATATTTTGTAAACCCGGCGGTTATTGCATTGATTGCAGCCATTTTAATATGGTCGGGTGTGTCAAAATCGGGTTCGCCCGTTCCGAAGCCCACAACGTCAATACCGTCAGCCTTCATTTTTTTAAACTTTGCGTCAATCGCAAGCGTAGGTGAAGAACTGATATTACTCATTTTTTCCGATAATATCATTGAATTCATTCCTTTCAAAATTATCATATACATATATAATAATCCAAAATCCGAAAAAATGCAACAAAAATTTTCATTTTTTCAAAATTTCTTTTGTAAATCTAAAAAGATTGCCGTAAAAAAGCTTATTTAGCAGCTCTTGGTCACACCCGATTTTGCAAAATTCATCTGATACTTTATTCATATTCTGCACGCCGTCAATTCCCTCGGGCAGCTTATCGACACCATCGAAATCCGCACCGAACCCAAGCACATTTTCTCCGCCCAGAGAAAGAATATGTTCTGCATGGCGGACAATATCGCCGATGTATGAACCTCCGTCACGCAAAAAATCGGAACAGAAATTAAGTCCTATATAGCCGTTGATTTTAATAATATGCCGTATCTGCTCATCTGTAAGGTTTCTGCGCACTCCGCAGACACTTCTGCTGTTTGAATGTGTTGCCGCAAATGGCGCCGTGCTCTCGGACGCAACGTCATAAAATCCTTTATCG
Organism: uncultured Eubacteriales bacterium; assembly: GCA_905210885.1. GTDB lineage: Bacteria > Bacillota > Clostridia > Monoglobales > Firm-18 > CAJLYO01. The sequence goes on from CAJLYO010000063.1 coordinate 4,886, forward strand.
GAAAGATGGGAAACATCAATTATCATGTTAAGCTTGTTCATTTCGCGCACTACACGTCTGCCGAACAAACTTAAGCCCCCGGCGTTTCCTCCTTCCGCCGCTCCGTCGGCAATGTAATTTCTGCCGTTCCACGTAAGCGTCATGCATCTGACTCCGAGCCCATATGCCGCATGAAGCCGCGCCATGGAATTTCCGATGACTCCGCCGCCTTCTATTGTGAGCAAGGCTCCGGTTTTTCCACTGTTTTCGTCTATATCGGACGCATTTTTTATTAAATACAAGTCATTTTGGTTTTCCGAAAGTTCGGAGTAAAACTTGTCACAAGCGTCCAAAAATCTGTCAAAAGCGTAATGCGGTTCGTATTTCGGGTCAAGCCATACGGCAAAATACTGCATGGCACACCCGGCTTTTTTCAGTCTTTTCATATCGATATGACCGCTGTTTGATTTAAGGCTTTCGTTTTTGTCAAGTATAACCGTAACGGTATCGCAATGTGCGTCGGCAAACATATAATTCCCCCTAAAATGCATTTACTATATGTTGTATTTCCGAAACTTTGATTTTATTACCGAAAACTTCGCAGACGACAACGATAACATCAAAACGTATATCACACTCGCCGTTTCGCATCATATAAATTTCAGCGGCATGGCGGAGGTGCTGCTGTTTTCTGTAATCCACCGCCTCTGCTCCGTTTCCGTAGGAATCGGACGTCCTTGTTTTCACCTCAACAAAAACGACATAACCGTCCTTCCGGGCTATTATGTCGATTTCTCCGCCTTTAACGTAATAATTTGTATCTGTAATTTTATATCCGTGTTTTTTCAAGTATTTCTGCGCCTCTTTTTCGCCGTGGGCACCAACGGTTTTATTGTACTTTTCCATAATTATTTATACAGTTTAAAACTTTTTCTGTGTATGTCGGACGGACCGAATTCAAGTATTTTTTCATAGTGAAGCTTTGTGGCATATCCCTTATGTTTCTCAAACATATACTGCGGATATTTCTCAGCAAGCTGTATCATATATCTGTCACGGGTAACCTTTGCAAGTATCGATGCCGCGGCAATCGATATACTTTTGCTGTCGCCCTTAACAACACATGTATGAGGGATTTCAATCCCCCTTGCCATGTTGCCGTCAATCAGAACATGACCGGGCACTGCCGAAAGGCCGTCTATCGCCTCGCCCATGGCTTTAAAAGTTGCATTCAAAATATTTATCTCGTCAATCACGGTATTGGGTACAAGAGAAATGCTGTAGGCAACCGCCTTCTCCTTAATTTCGTCGAAAAGTCTGTCCTTTTGCTTATCGGTGAGCTTTTTTGAATCGTTGATTTTTTCAAAATACGCGTCCGGCGGCAAAATAACCGCCGCAGCGCAGACAGGTCCGGCAAGAGGTCCTCTTCCTGCCTCGTCAACGCCCGCAATCAGCTTACAGCCGTTTTGCATAAGGGAATGTTCAATTTCCCACATTTTTTTAACGCGTTCAACATCATCTGTCATAGCATATTCGGCTCCTCAAGACTTATTTTTCCAAGCTTGCAGCCGCGGAATTCGTTAAGCAAAATTGCCGCCGCACGCTCGGTATTTACGTTTCCGCCGGACACAATACATCCGCGTTTTCTGCCGATTTCCTGTAAAATATCGTATCCGTCCATGCCCTCAATATCAGAAAGCTTATAGGCACTCTTTAACACTTCCGGATAGTTTTGTGCAAAAAAAGAGCACAAAAGGCAGGCAGCCTCCTCGGTATCATATATATCGTCCTTAATCGCACCGGTAAACGCAAGATGCTGTCCGGTAAGCTCGTCCTCAAATTTAGGCCACAAAATTCCCGGAGTATCCAAAAGGTCATATCCGCCGGAAATTCTTATCCACTGCTTTGTCATGGTAACGCCCGGCCTGTCGCCGGTTTTTGTACCTGCTCTGCCGGATAGTTTGTTTATAAATGACGATTTACCCACATTCGGTATACCCACAATCATCATTTTTGCCGGAACATCTTTCATTCCTTTTTCGGCACGGCGTCTGTTTTTTTCGGCGAGCACCGTATCAACGGCAGCTTTAAAAACGCCAATACCCTTGCCGGAAATGCTGCTAACGGCAACGACTCCGACACCGTCGGATTTATAAAAGTCAATCCATTTTTTTGTTACGTTTTCGTCTGCCATATCGGCTTTATTAAGTACAACAACCTTGGGTTTATCTCCCAAAAGCTCCGGCAAAATCGGATTGGCGGACGAAAGTGGAATACGCGCGTCCAGTATTTCGACAACAACGTCAACAAGCTTTAAATTTTCCGAAATAAGCCGGCGTGTTTTCGCCATATGCCCCGGAAACCATTGTATGTTCATATTATCACCTGTAAAGTGAGCCAAATTTATTAAGCGGCCACAGTCTGAACTGCGCCTTGCCCACAAGTCTGTCATTTCCTACGCAGCCGAAATCGTTGTCATAATCGCCAACATCCACCGAGCGGCAGTCATGGCTGTGGGTTCTGTTATCGCCCATAGCAAAGAAATGACCCTTCGGCACGGTAATGGGGAACTGAACGGGATTTTGCGGCGAGTATGTGGTAATATTCGGCGCATTATCGGCACCGGTAAAAGGCGAAAGATAGCTTTCGTCAATAACTTTGCCGTCAACGGTTACTTTGCCGCCTTCCGTTATATCAACGGTCTGTCCCTCTGTTGCTATAATACGTTTTATAAAAGGACGGCTTGAGTCGCGCTCGGGAGTAAAAACAACGATATCCCCCTGTTTCGGCGTGTACATAAGCCTTGAAACAAACAGCCTGTCGCCGGTATGCAGGGTATTCTCCATGGAAGGTCCCTGGACGAGAGCAAGCGTAAAGATAAATGTGCGTATAATCAAAGCGATAACAACGGCGAAAACAATAGCCTGAATCCACTCTACCGCTTCTTTTTTCCAGTTAAAAGACGGGCTTTCGGGCGCCTCGGGTGCGACCTCAGTAAAAGCCTCGGTTTCATTATTATTCATTTCATTTTCAGACATAGCATGAAAACCTCCAAACGCTGAAACGCCGAAAGGCGCAGCTTAATAACAAGCAACGCCCTCCGTAAATTTCGATTAAAGTCTTTCTTTTACCTTAGCAGCCTTACCTACTCTATCACGTAAGTAATACAGCTTAGCACGGCGAACTTTACCGTGTCTTACGATTTCAATGCGGTCAATGTAAGGTGAGTTGATTAAGAAAATCTTTTCAACGCCTACGCCGTATGAAACTCTGCGAACCGTAAATGTTTCAGCAATTCCGCCGCCCTTTTTACGGATAACGGTACCTTCAAACATCTGGATTCTTTCTCTTGTTCCCTCTTTTACCTTAATGTACACCTTAACGGTATCACCGATGGCAATAGCGGGCAAATCATTTCTGATTTGTTCCTGACCGATTGTGTCAAGCAAGTTCATTTTTATCTTCCTTTCCTAAAGACATTCTTGTCCGTAATCAACGGTACAGAGGACTGCCCCACATAAATGCTATAAGATTATAACACATTTTCCCGGAAAATGCAAGCATTTTTTTCAATTAAGATAAAAAATCATAAAATTCAGATATCCGGCAAATATTATCCACAGAATATACGGTACCATAAGCCACGCCGCGGTTTTTGAAACCTTGGCGAAATAACACGCCGTGCATACAGCAAGCAAAAGCAGCAGCACAAGCCACCAAAAAGAAAAGAAAAATGTTAACTCTTTCTTGACAAATGGGTTGACATTTGGAAGAAAGTCGGGTATTCTTAATCGGATGAATGTTAACCGATATAATCCGAACAGGTTGACATTTGGATAGGAGGTGTGGAAACTGAACGGTTTCTTACAAC
>CAJLYO010000064.1 GCA_905210885.1 uncultured Eubacteriales bacterium
CTTCCGCTGCCGCCGGCAGATGATGCGTTACCTTTTTTTACGGTAACTTTAAATTCCTTTGTTATCTCTGCCGCTGCTACAGTAAGCGTAACAACGGCATCCGATGAAAGCGATGTCCTGTTTACGGACGCTGCACCGTTTAACGGTTCGATAATCGACTTATCGGAGGATTTCCACGTTATTTTCGAGCCGTAGACCGAGCCTGTTTTTGGCAGCGTAAAGCTTTTGCTTGTTCCGTCATAGCTTATTTCAATGCTGTCCAAGTCAACCTGCGCCTTTTGATTATCCGTAAGAGGCGGTACAACGATATCAAGCTGCTTTTCCCCTGTTTTTGAACCTTTTGAAATCTCGCATTTTAACTTTATTGTTATATCGGCTGTTACTGCACCGCGGTTAACCGAAAGTACTCCGTTTTCAACAGATGCGTATTCGCAGTTTTCCGCAAGACGCCATGAAAGCTGACAGCCGTATTTCCCGACTGAAGGCAATATTACCTTATCGCTGTCTACAACAACCGTAAGCGCGCTTTTTTCTTTTTCTATACTCTCATCGTCGCCTAGGGCATACACAGTAAATTCAAAGCTTTTTACAGCGGAGGCATCATTAATTTTTGCTGTTGCCGTCAGCTTTATTTTCCTTCCGCCGGCTATAAGTCTGTCGACATACGCCCTGCCGTTTTCAATTGTAACGGCATTGTCGGCACAGCTCCAGGAAAGAAGGCTTCCGTAGCCTGCGGCAACATCAACGCTTTCCGGCAAAACAATATAATCATCTTTTCCGTTATATTCCGGCGAAACCGCAGCAATGTCCCATTTTACCTTTTCATCATCGGAAATATTGCTGTCAAGGTTGATTACGGACCTTTCCGTAAGCTCACCGCTTGCGCTGTTGTAAACCCAAACATACAGCGTTTCTCCTGCTCCGGCATCGGATATATCGGCAGTAAATTCATATTCTCCGTCATATCCGCTTGTACATTGCCCGATATACAGTGCATTTTGCAAGACGTCTGTGTATTTTTCAAGCTTAACATCTGCCGCTGTTATAAGAAGTGTAAGCTCGGCGCCGGATTTCTTTACGTTTCCGCGCACGGTAACGATATCGCCGTTTTTTGTCACATCGGCATGCACGACAGCAGAAATGCAAAACATAACAACAAAAATCAAACATAAAATTCTTTTCATATGCTTACTCCTTATAAACAGCTAAAAATCCCGAGTATTCCCACTGCGGCTGGTATGCGTATACAATATCTCCGACCTGAACATCGCTGAGCGTTGTTTTTGAAACGGTTGTACCCTTTGGATTTCTGTCAATTCTAAACACGTTTGTCTGTCCCTTAACCTGGAGCACGCGCGTAATCGGGCGGAATGTGTCGCCGTCTTCCGTTCTGTAGTACAGGCTGTGAGAACCGTTATTTGAGCCAAGCCTGTCAAAGTACGAAAATGACGGCATATTTGTGTCGATTACCACGTAATACGGACCCACAGCCTTTACCCTTCCGTATGAGAAGTTAGTGCTTGACATATTTTGTGATATTTCAACCTGACCCATGATTGTTTTCCGCGTGTAGTTGCCGTAGGGGTACGATTTTTCCGTGTATGCCTCACCGTTTGCATTTGCGCGTTTTATCAGATTGTTGTCATTTAAAAACTTATCTGTTCCGCTAGGCTCGTCCTCGTAATATCTTCTTGAGGTGTCACCGTCAAAATATGTGAAAAAGCCATTAATTTCACCTTGCGAATCAAATGAAACGGAGATAAACGCCCCGGGGTTTAAATTGCTTATTGGTGTGCCCTCGTATGCTCCGTACAAATAATTGTACGTCTTTCCGGTTCTTGCATCACCGCTGCCTTCGTACACTATTGCACCGGCGCCTGCCGCAAAACCGTCCTTAGTGTAATATCTTAAAATTTTGCCCTCGTCTTTTATTTCGTCAGAGGAACAGAAATATTCATTTACGGTGTTATTGTAATTGCGAAGGGTGATTTTCAACTTTTCCTCGCCGTTTTCCGAAATTGCCCTTTCGGGCTTACGCTCAACAATACCGCGCACGGTGTAGAGCTTTGCACCGTATTCAAACGCGGAATTATCAATATACACCGCTGCCCCCACAGAATAGTCCGGCTTTATGTCATACAGGTGCATAAACCAGAATTTTTCCGTTCCCGGAACCGTCATTTTCATAGCTTTATACAGACTCTCGTCAGCGCTCATACTTTCAAAAACATTGCCGTCCACGGCAATATCACCGGGTACAGAAAATACAACCGTAGAGGTTGTCATAACATATTTGTAATCTACCAAACGGTGTACGCTTAGATCCGACTCAATATGTCCGGGCACATTGCCCAAGGCGTCGGTTGCGTCCGCTGCCGAATCTCTTACAATTCCGGTAATTGCGCCGGTATCGGGGTCAATCTTATATTTTCCGAATGAAAAGCTTTTATCGTCTGCAATGTATTTCCCAATATCAAAATTTGTCCAGTTCATTTCAAGACAGTTTTTTCCGCCGTTTACATTCTCCGGCGCGGCAACATTTATCGGCACTCTGCCTCCCATTTTCCCGGAAACGCTTGTGTAAATCGGCGTTTTAACGGGATTAATCCGCTCAATGCTTCGTATCAGAAAATCCTCCTCGGAATACTGCGCCGTATTCGTTGCGGTCTTTTTTGTTCCGTCGTCATTATACTCCGTAACGGGAATACACTCAAATTCAAAATTGGATTTTGCCGTGTATACTCTGGCAACCTTTCCCCAATCGTTTACAACGTATTTAATAAGCTGACGTTTTGCATTGCCGTTTGCGGCGTCATACAGACTTGAAATTTTGCAAAAGCCATCGGGGGATTTTACCGTAATTTTCTGCTCGTCATTATCGCCGTCAATAACCTGCAGTTTGTCGCTTACCTCAAAAACAGATATTTTATTATCCTCTGTTAAGATTTTCAAAAGCAGGTTGCCGCCAAGGCCGTTCTCACTGCCGGCGCTTAGGAGATATCCGTATTTTTCACCGGTCGCAGTATCGGATAAATATGCAATTTTTTTATCGCTGTTTAAGTAAAAAACATAGTTAAGACCAACGGAAACCGTTTCTTTATTACGCCGCCAGAAATCTACGGTTGTATCAAAAACAAGCCCATCCACATCAAATACAGCATAGCTGTCATTTTCATATACGGATATAAGCCGCCCCTCAACCTTTGCAAGAAAATCCGAGCCTGAAATTTCACCCGTTGCGATAACTTCGGCATAATTTTTGTCCTTGGAAATTCCAACCTCGATAATATCGTTTTCCGCAAGGTCGCTTACATCTTTTTTCTCGCCGTTTCTGGTGACCGAAACCTGTCTGAAGTTTTTGTCGGACAAATCAAGATATATAATATCCGCATCTTTTAAATATACCTTTTTGTCGCTTGAAACAGATTTTACAACATATGTATCATACAGACTGATTTTTACCGTGTCATAGGTGCCGTCGCCATCGTTATCATACAGCAGGGCATAGCCGTTCATTTCCGATGCAAGAATATTCAAATCATCGCAGATATCCGCGCCGCCTGCGTATACTCCGTTATAAAATTCACGTGCGAGCGATGAGATTTCAACCGTTTTCTTTCCTCCGGAAAGCTTAACGGTTACTCCGTCAGCATTTTCCTCCGCTTTATCAACCTTGCCGGGACTGAGCTTAAGCTCATCAAAGCCTGAACGCGCGGCGGTATAGTATACAACTGTTTTCTCCTCGTTTTTAACTTTATAAAATACCTTTAACTGCGCACCGACATATTCGCTGATGTTCGTTCCGCCGTCGTTAAATACTTCCCCTTCTATCTGCACCTCGCCGTCTGCCGCAGCATGACCTGAATAAATGTTTGTACGGCTGTTTGCATTTACAAGACCGTTCACCGTTTCTATGCCGTGAAGCTTAAAAAGGGTGGTTTTTTCGTCCTGCTGCATATAACCGCCTTTGTTAAGCATAAAAGAAACATCAAAGGAATTATAGATTAAAGCGGCGGCAGCTTCCAAAGTCACACTTCCTTCAGCGCCGCTTACACCGGTGGTAATGCCAAGGTTTTGAGCTGCCGAGTAATACCCCGACGGATATCCGCCAAGGCTTTCTGCGAGCTCACCATACCCCAAGACACATACAATAACTTTCAAAAGGTGGCTGTATTCTATATCGTCATCCGGCATAAAATATCCGTTTTCCGCCGTCATAATATTCATATTTACGGCAAGCTTTACAAAATTTAAGTACGGGTCATCCTCCGGAACATCGGCAAACTTCATGCCTGTCACAGCTTCGGCGGATATGCCCGGTGCTCTTAAGTTTACCGCAATCATGGCAAGCATTTTTCTTGAAATCTTTGCGTCTTTTCCCAAAACGGTTTCGTCTCCGGCGTCAAAAATTCCGATTCTGCTCAGAAAATCATATTTCCCCTCACGGTCCATAAAGGTTTTGATTTCACCCTGTGCGTACGCCCTCGGCAGCGCTCCGCACAGGCACATACAAAGGGCAATGCATACCGCAAGCACGCTGCGCAAAGCATGTAAGTATCTGTTTTTCATATCATTTTCATGCCTTTCTTAATTATTTGTCCTTTATAACAGCGTCGCGTATCGCCTCGAGATATGCAAAGCCGTTTTTCATATTTGGCTGAAGTCCGGGACCGCCCTCTGCCCATTCCGACATATTGTAGCAGGTTATAACCTTCGGCAAAACAGAACCTTCCTTATATAGCTGTTCCATAGCTTCATTTAAAAGCTTGGAGAAATTCTCGGGCGAATGACCGGGATGCCGCCATTTGCTTGGGTGAGGGTCATGTGTATCGGCGGCGGTAAATACGTTTAAAATATAGTTTTCGTCTGCGGGCCACTGCTGATTATTTAACATTTCTTCATAAGTGTAGCCTGCGCCGTAGCCGCCTTCGTATTTTGCATTAAAGCGATAAACTCCGTTTTCCTTTAAATCGGCGTCCTCAGGATCAAAACGCTCATCAAAATGACGTGCAAATATTGCGATACCGTCATACCCCTGCTCTTTAAACCAACCAGCAAGTTCTTTATAAAATGCCGCAGCATTTTTTGCACCGTCGTAGTTGTCAAAAACGCCCGGCACTGCCATTTCTTCGTGAATATAAATAACAGGGTATTTGCCGCCGTTGATATCCATAATATAGGGATTTTCTTTATGTGAAAAATAAGTTTTTTCAATAACCTCACGCCAGTTTGCTCTTATTTTTGCTTCATCGGCTGTGTGGTCCTCGCCTTTTCGCACGTAATTAATATGCATTGTCATTATATATTTAATCTTTTCAAAGTTCGGAGTTTCGTTAAACAGCTCGTAAATCCAATGAGCAAGAGCGCCGGGCTTTTCCCAATCGGTATAATCCGTTGTATACAAAACCGCGCCGGTTACACCGTATTCCTTTAGCCAGTAGCACTGCCAGTCAAGAATTTTCGGGTCATCACCGCGGTAATACCCAAGCATCGGGTGACGTTCGGGGTCATACAGAGCGTAAGGGTCTTTGCTGCCCGCACCGGCGTTATGATAATTCCACGTCCAGTAATACCAGCCTTTCCATGCCGAGGCTCTCTGCCTTGTAAACTCAAGCCCGAAATCGTTGTACCAATGCACTATAAAATCCGCTTTGGTATCGTACTTCGACTCGGAAAGCGGCGGAGAAACGATATTTCCGTCCGTAATCGGTACGGTGTCCGTTGCAGTGTAGCGCTCAAGGTGACCTTGCTGCAGCCCCACAAAATTCCCGAAATCGTCAAAATTCATAATCGGTTCATCGGATAAATCGTTATGAATAATTACTCCGTCATTTGATTCAAAACGCACACCGCCGGACAGGTTGAGATTTGCACCGTTAAAGCGGTAAACGCCGTTGGGGTAATACACCCGTTTTCCCGTATTGTGCGCCCTCCTTATTGCAGAGGTGCACTCCTTTACACCGCCGGGGTCCGCCCCGAAGTCAAGCACGTTAACCTCTTCGTTGTCCGCCCAGCGTTCCGTATTTAATCGGCGCTCCTTCGGAATTTTGGCGCTGTCTGCGGTAATATACACGTTCGGCGCCTTCCATTCCGTTTTATAACCCATATTTTCACTTATAAACCTCAGCGGAACATATGTTCTGCCGTTTTCCTCATACGGAGCGGAAGCAAGCTTAACCGTCTTTCCGTCAATTACCGCTTTGCATTTGCCGATTTCAAGCACGATTGATTTTTTGCCTTCAACGGTAACTGTATTTTTGCCGTCGCGCTCCCAGTATACCTTACAGCCCAAAGCCTGCGCCGCGTATCTTAAAGGTATCATTGTGACGTTATCGTCATTTACATAGGGTACGGCAGCGTCAAACTCGATTTTTTCGCCGTCAACAAAAACCTCTGTAGATTCTTTTGCGCCGACAACGGGGCAAAGAAAAAGCACGGCGGTTATTAAAAGCATGCATATTTTTTTAGTCATAACATTCTCCTTTGCCTGACCGGCAAAATGCTTTCGGAGCTGCAAAAATATGCAGCCCCGTAAATGCCTATTCAACAGGGAAGGTCAGATTTTTAATATAAGGTTTCAAAAACTCGCTTCCGTCCCAAAGCATTGTTTTGACAGTATAGTTTTCTTTATCCGTTTCACTTAATGTAAAGTCGGTGTTGTCAAGGGAAACCGTGCCGTCAAATAACAACCTGTTGACTTTAACGTCGGTCATCTTGTTGCCGTTATACAGCACGCGGATAACAAATGCGTCCTGAACATAGCCTGTGTTATTTGTAATTTGAGTGCTTACCGTTACGCTGTCGGCACCGTCAAGCGTCGTTATTTCGGAGCCGTTGCTGTAATAGGTGTTAGTCATGGCAAAATCCTCACTGCCTGCCAGTACTTCAATTTCGGTAAAGCCGATTTGGATATATCCCTGAGCATCGTTTGCGCCGTTATAAGACGCCGAATTTTTTGTTGTTCTGATTCTGAAATATCTTCCCTTACCCGAAACATCGAACACCTGAGTTTCCATAGGACCGGCTTTTACCTTCGCGCCTGCCTCATACCACGGGTTCGGGTCGTCCCAGTAACTGTCGGTGCTGTAAAGAGTCACAGCTTTTGAAAAGTCTGCGTTTTCCGAAGCTTCAAGAACAAAGCCCACAGGGAAGCGGCTGCCGTACTTCATGTATATATCGGGTGACAGTTTGACCTGTTTTATGTACGCCGAGGCGCCGAAATCTGTTTCAAAGCATATCTGCCTTGTTCCCGGTGAATCGCTAGCAGTAGAAGGATTGCCGGCGGTGAATACTGCTCTTGAGTCTTTTGAAATAGCACCGTCACTCAATAACGTTATATTTTCGGTTGTTGAACCCGAAACAAGCTTGCCGTCCCAGCTGTTTAAAGCGTAACTTTTAAACGCTTTGCCGGAGGAAACATTTGAAAGCTCGGTTGCTGCCGGCTGTCCGTTAACTTCTATTTCCGCAAAGTGCGGCCAGATATACTTTTTGCCTGCGGTATGGCCGCCGTTTGCTATAAACGAATTTTTGGTTGTTACTATTCTCACATACCGTCCCGAACCTGCTGCCTTGTAGGTCTGCTTTGACGTAGGACCTACAGCCTTACCGAAAGCAGTCTGGTCGCCCCATATATTTTTATCGATTTCAAAATCATACTCGTCGCCTTCGCTTTTGTAAAGAGTTGTGTAGCTTGCAAAATCTTCGGTATCGGAAGCATGTATCTCAAACTGTATGGGGTAATAACTTCCGTATCTTGCGCTTTCAACAGCTCGCGGTGTAAGGGCAACATCGCTTATTTCACATTCTGCGCCGAGGTCGATAATAAAATATACTCTTACGTTCGGTGCATACTCGGTTTTGTAATTATCCACGCGCGTATTGGCATTGGAATATCCGCCTACTGCGGATGTGCCGTCAGTCAGGTTGCCCGGATTCGGTGCGGAAGTCGAACCGCACACAGCGTAAGTACCGCCTATGCTCTGGGCAACGGTGACAGGCTTTTGATATGATAAAAGTGACTTTTTGGAGTATGTATCGGCATTTACGGTTACCTCCGCAAAGCCCATGCCGTACCGGCCGTTTACCTCGCCGTTTGCGGTTGACTGAATTTTTACATATCTTCCGTTTGCGTCTTCAAGATTTAGCGTTGTTTCAGGGCTTACGCTGCCGCTGTATACGGTTGCCGGCTGTGAAAAATCAGCGTTTTCCGAAACAATAACGTCTACCGACTTCGGAAAACCGCCGCTGTATTCCCCGCTTTGCGGATACAGTGTTACGCCGGTAATGTCGTATGCATTTTCAAGGTCAACCGAAATCCAAACAGGTGTGTCCTCTGCGTCTGCTGTAACAAAATATCCGCCGCCGTCAGTTATTCCGTCGCTTAGTTCCGCAATATCGCCCGTGCCGCTGCCGCTTGCGGAAAACTGTTTTCCGTATGACATTTCGATAACTTTGCTGCGTGCAAACACGTTTCCGATGCATACCGCATTAATTATTATAGCCGAGGTCAAAAAAACATGCAAGAATTTTTTTAACATTTCTATTTACTCCTTATTTGTTTAATTTTTGATATTCGTCATAGCTTTTCTGATATTCGCTTAACAGGCTGTCAATTTTGTACTTTTTAAGCTCGCTTAAATATTTATCGAAGTTTTCAATCGGCTCCTCACCCGT
>CAJLYO010000065.1 GCA_905210885.1 uncultured Eubacteriales bacterium
AACGCAGGAGATACTGATAACCTGCGGCGTTGCGCTTGTTTTAATTGTTATTTGTGCGATTGTTTTCTTCCGAATGGGAGTTGAATATAGAAAAAAATTCGCGGAAGCCGAAATCGGCGGTGCGGAAAATGAAGCAAGAAAAATAATTGAAGAATCAAGAGCTGCCGCAGAGAATTTGAAAAGAGAAATTCTTATCGAGGCAAAAGAGGAAAAGCATAAGCTGAGAACGGAATTTGACAAGGAAATGAAAGAGCAGCGTTCCGAACTGCAAAGACAAGAGCATAGAATCCAGCAGAAAGAGGAAACTATCGATAAAAAATCCGAGCAGATTGAGAGAAAAGAAGAACAGCTTGCCAAAAGAAATAAGGATTTGGATAAAAAAATGGCGGAGGCAGATCAGATACATACAAAGCAGCTTGAGGTGCTGCAAAAGATATCCGGACTGTCCGTTGACGAAGCAAAACAGCAATTACTCAATAATATAGAAAATGAAATAAGACACGAAGCCGCTATCATGGTGAAGGATATCACCGATAAGGCAAAGGAAGAAGCTGACCAAAAGGCTCATGAAATCGTTGCGGGCGCAATTCAGCGCTGTGCGGCTGACCATTCCGCGGAAACTACCGTTTCCGTTGTTCAGTTGCCTAATGACGAGATGAAGGGCAGAATTATCGGACGTGAGGGCAGAAACATAAGAAATCTGGAGGCGTTAACAGGTGTTGACCTGATTATCGATGATACTCCCGAGGCTGTTATTCTGTCAGGTTTTGACCCGGTAAGACGTGAAGTTGCAAGACTTACACTTGAAAAACTCATTGTTGACGGACGTATTCACCCGGCGCGCATTGAGGAAACCGTTGAAAGAAGCCGCAAAGAGGTTGACGCCATTATCAAGCAGGAGGGCGAGCACGCAACCTTTGAAACCGGCGTACACGGTCTGCACCCCGAGATTATCAAAACTCTGGGCAGACTCAAGTACCGCACAAGCTACGGTCAGAATGTGCTTAAACATTCAATTGAGGTTGCTCATCTTGCCGGAATCATGGCAGGAGAACTGGGCGCTGATATAACTATCGCAAAAAGAGCCGGTCTTTTACATGACCTTGGTAAGGCTATCGACCATGAGGTTGAAGGTTCGCATGCTGTTATCGGTGCGGAACTTGCAAAAAAATTCAAGGAAAACGAAACCGTCGTTCACGCTATTATGGCGCACCACGGCGATGTTCAGCCTGTTTCGGTAATTGACTGTCTTGTTCAGGCTGCCGACTCTATTTCGGCGGCACGTCCGGGAGCACGCAGAGAGAATATCGAAACATATATTAAGCGTCTTGAAAAGCTTGAAGAAATAGCAAACAGCTTTGACGGCGTTGAAAAATCCTTTGCAATACAGGCAGGCAGAGAGATAAGAATTATGGTTAAGCCTGAGGTTGTTTCGGACGAAACCACCGTTTTAATGGCGCGTGATATTGTTAAGAAAATCGAAGCCGAGATGGAATATCCCGGTCAGATTAAGGTTAACGTTATCCGTGAGCTGCGTTCTGTTGAATACGCAAAATAGTTTTCATGGCACATGCCGGATATCGGCATGTGCATTGTTTTAAAAGGAAGTTATTATAACTGCGAAAAATCTACAGCCTTACCGGGAGGAGAAATATGAAAAATATCAAGCTGAGAAAAGTCATTTTGCTCTTTTTTGACATTGCGATGTTTGTTATGTCCTATCTGCTTGTTTACTATATCCTGAAGGCAAACGAAATATTTGAATTCAATGATCCGGCAACAGAGTTTTACTATTTTATGATTATGGTTACGTGTACCACCGTTGTCCGCTTTATATTCCGCACATACGGAAGTATATGGAGATATGCGGAAAGTATGGATTACTTGTACCTTATAACGGCTGATTTTATAGGATGTCTCCTTTCTTATACGGTTATGCGTCCCATAATGCACCTTAAAGTGCCTGCGTTTTTTATAGCAAGTATTTGCAGCCTTTCGCTGCTTTTGGTGCTGCTTTCAAGAATTACTTACAGACAGCTTAGCGTATACAGACAAAGCCGCAGACGGGCAAAGGGCGGGGTCGAGGATAAGTACGTTGCCATAATAGGTGCCGGTGCCGCAGGCGTTGCGGTGCTAAACGAGCTTAAAAACGATAAAACTTATAATTTTATACCCTATTGTTTTATTGATACCGATACCGCGAAAACCGGTTCTTTTGTTCAGGGGGTTAAAGTTGTGCATCCCGACAGCGGTATTGCAAAGCTGCTGAATGAATCGCCGGTTACCGATATTATTATAGCAATTCCATCTGCTGATTCCGAGAAAAAGAAACGCATTATAAAAGAATGTGCCGCTACCGGCTGCAAGGTTAAAATGTACGAGTATGTTTTTGACCGTTTGGAGGGAGCTGACAAGAAGCACACAAAGCGTCTCGGAATAAGAGATGTTAAAATTGAGGATTTGCTCTCGCGGGGTGTTATCACATTTGAAAACGACAATGTTAAACGTCAGATTGCCGGAAATACCGTAATGGTTACCGGCGGAGGCGGTTCGATAGGCTCCGAGCTGTGCCGCCAAATTGCGGAAATGTGTCCGAAAAAGCTTGTAATTTTGGATATATACGAAAATAATGCGTATTATATCGAACAGGAACTTAAGCGAAAGTATAAGGACGCTTTTGAAATTGCGGTTGAAATTGCGTCGGTACGCGATTTTGACAAGCTTATGTTTTTATTTGACAAGCATAAGCCGCGTTTTGTTTACCATGCGGCGGCGCACAAGCATGTTCCGCTTATGGAGGACTGCGCGGCAGAGGCTGTTAAAAACAACATTTTCGGTACTCACAATGTTATCGAGGCGTGCGAAAAAACCGGAGTTGAAAAAATGCTCCTTATTTCTACCGATAAGGCGGTTAACCCCTCAAGCACGATGGGTGCCACAAAGCGTTTCTGCGAAATGCTCATACAAAATAAGAAAAACAGCAAAACGGAGTATGTTGCGGTACGTTTCGGAAACGTTTTGGGTTCAAACGGAAGCGTTATTCCGATTTTCACAAGACAAATTGAAAAGGGCGGTCCGGTTACCATTACCGACAAGCGCATTACGCGCTATTTTATGACTATCCCCGAGGCTGTAAGCCTTGTGCTCCAGGCAGGGGCGATGGCTGTGAAGTCTGAGATTTTCGTTCTTGATATGGGAGAACCGGTTAAAATTCTTGATTTGGCGGAAAATATGATTCGCTTAAGCGGTCTTAAACCTTATGAGGATATACCGATTATCGAGATTGGTTTGCGTCCGGGCGAAAAAATGTACGAGGAACTTTTGATACAGACAGAGGAACTTGACAAGACATTTAACGAAAAGATTTTTATCGAGCGCGATAAAGGACTTCCCGACGGCAAGATTGACGAGTATCTGCAAATGCTGAAAGAGGCAGCGGATACGAATGATAATGAGGTTGTAAGAGATTGTTTAAGGAGCATAATACCTACATTTGTTACTCCGCAAACAAAAGAAGCCCTTGACGATACGGACGACAAGGAACTTGCAAAAGCCTGAAACTTAACCCTGTACCAATTCGGTACAGGGTTGTTTTTTTATGACTGTAAATTTCCCCTAATCATGCCCTCTGCACAGCTTTTTAGCTGTTCTAAATTATCAAGCTTTGCCCCTGACTGTACGATATTTTCCTGAATAAACAGCGGCAGCTCATTAAAATATTTTTGCATGCTTTGGTCTTTAAAATAATCCATTTTTAATCACCTCAAAGGTTATTATGTATGATTTTTGATATTTTATTAATAATAATCACGAGGTGATTTTTAATGAAATTGGGCAGGCAGACAATAAAAACCGAAAAAGACGTCAAAATAATAAGCAGTGCCACCGTTGCCGGGACAAAAGAGCAGGAAGGCAGGCTTAAAGGCAGATTTGACATATTAATGGACGACGGATATTATAACGAAAAAACATGGGAAAAGGCTGAAACAAAAATGCAGTTTGAGGCGGCAAACGCTGCGGTTTCAAAGGCGGGCATTTCTCTTGACGATATAGACATTTCATTTGCAGGCGATCTTTTAAATCAGTGTACGGCTACGGGTTACTGCTTTCGCGGATTGAATGTGCCCTTTTGCGGTTTGTACGGTGCATGCTCGACAATGGCTTTAAGTCTTTCAATGGGCATGATGGCAGTGGGCGGCGGATTTGCAAAATACGCTCTGTGCGGAACCAGCAGTCATTTTTGCAGCTCGGAAAAGCAATTTCGTATGCCCCTTGCTTACGGCGGTCAGCGTCCCCCTACGGCGCAGAGAACGGTCACCGGAAGCGGTATGACGGTGCTTTCACCGGAAGGGATGGGACCTGTTGTCACCGAGGCAACAATAGGAAAAATTACCGATAAAGGCATAAAAGACGGCATGAACATGGGCGCGGCAATGGCGCCGGCGGCGGCAGATACCATAATGGCTCATTTTAACGATACCGGAAAATCGCCCGAGTTTTACGACCTTATAGTGACAGGCGATTTGGGTGAGCTTGGATATGAAATTACGTGCGATATTTTAAAAAAGAACGGATTTAAGACGAATAACTACAATGACTGCGGAATTATGATATTCGACAGCAAAAAACAGGATACTCACTGCGGCGGAAGCGGCTGCGGCTGCAGTGCACTTGTGCTCTGTGCATATATTCTTGACGAGATGTCAAAGGGAAGTATCAATAATGTGCTTTTTGTGGGAACGGGTGCGCTTATGAGTCCCCTTACCACTCAGCAAGGCGAGAGCATACCGGCAATTGCTCATGCGGTTGCAATATCAAACGGGAGGTGAAGGTCTGTGATATATCTTAATGCATTTTGGGTCGGAGGACTTTTGTGCGCTTTGGCGCAGATTTTGATAGACAAAACAATGCTTACGCCGGCAAGAATACTTGTTCTGTATGTCTGCGCCGGGGTTTTCCTGACCGCCGTCGGCATATACGAACCGATTGTAAAGTACGCCGGCGCCGGGGCAACCGTGCCCATTATGGGTTTTGGATACAGCATATGCAAGGGTGTGTCCGAGGCAGTGGCACGTGACGGATTTTTAGGCATTTTCACCGGCGGACTTACCGCTGCCGCAGCCGGAATAACGGCTGTTATAGTTTTTGCATTTGTTTTTGCACTGATTTTTAAGCCGAAGGAAAAATAGTTTGTGTTATAAAATATTGGGACACTTTATTGTATTTGCCCGGTGTGATGTCTGTTAAGTAAGAAACGGCACCGCTTGTCGTTCCACAGTATCATGTTTTCACAGCTTCCTACACAAACAGTCTTAGCAATACAAGGGACACAAATCCCGGGATGCCGAAAATTCCGACAAAAAGCGAGGTAAACACGTTAACCCCTATATTTAAGCCTAACATTGCTCCGGCAAAGTTAAAAAGCACAATAAAGCCGCAGCCCAAGGCGGAATTTACGATGATTCCGAAAAGGTGTTTAAGCGGCTTTGCAAATATTATTGCAAGCATTATAAAAATCAAACAAGCAGCTGCATAAACGGCAGCGGAAGAATTCATATTAATTCACCTCCGCTATAATTTTATGCGCTGCTTGTCTTAATTAGTACGGTTCTATTACCGAGAGAACACAGTTTTCAGCTTTGAAATGGCTTTCAAACCGTGCTTTTACGTCAGAAAATGTGATACTTTTGTAAACATTTTCAAAGTCAAAAATATTTATATTTTTAAATAAGTCCGCTACCATGGAGTTTGACAGATTTTCTACGCTGTTCCACAGTCTTAAAAATCCGCCGTATTCCGCTTTTTTGGCTCTTTCAAAATCCGCTTCGGACAGGGTAAGTGTTGAAAATTCCTTCAAAATTTCATCACGAACCTTGTGAGGGTCGGGACTTTCGCCCAAAAAGCTTGAAAATCCGTAGTTCGGCTCGCCCTCGTACTCAGAACCGAAGGAATCGTTAATAAGACCGCTGTCATACAGTCTGTTGTAAAGGGGGCTGCCCTCGCCCGATATCATTTCCAGCAAAATCGAAGTAACAATATCCTTTTTCAAAAGCGCCGCGCCGTCATAGCCTGTGTCGGTATCTTTAAATCCGATTGCAAAAAGCGGCCGGGAAACGCTTAGTTTCTGGGTTATTTCGCTTTTGTTAATGTGTTTCGGCTCTTTCGGGAAAAAGCACTTAACGTCGCCGATATCGTTTCCTTTAATATATTTATCCGCCGTTTCTATTACACGCTCTATATCCACGTTTCCGCAAGTGAAAAGTATCATGTTTCCGGGGTTGTAGAAGGTGTTATAGCACTTGTACAAAATTTCTTTGTTAATTTGGGCAATGCTTTCAACCGTTCCGGCAATGTCTTTTTTTATTGTGAAATCAACATACATGGCATCTAACATGTTAAAAAACACGCGCCAGCTGGGGTCATCGTCATACATGCGGATTTCCTGGCCGATTATGCCCTGTTCTTTTGCGATATTTTCCTCGGTGAAATAGGGCTGTGACACGAACCCCAAAAGTATCTCCAGGTTCTCGTAAAATTTATCGGTGCAGGAGTAAAGATACACAGTGTTGTTAAAACCGGTGTAGGCGTTTGCGTTTGCGCCGGTTTTTGCATATTGCAAAAATGCATCGGTGCCGTCGGGCTGTTCAAAAAGCTTGTGCTCCAGAAAATGAGCCACGCCGTCCGGGATTTTTGTAACCTCGCTGTCGCTGTCCGTTTTAAATTCCGTTATCAAAGAGCCGTATTTAGCTGCAAATGCCGCATAGCTTTTTGTATGGTTCTTTTTCGGCAGGGCGTATATCGTAAGACCGCTTTTATGCACATGCTTGTAAAGTGTTTCGTTTAAGGTTTCGTTATAGATTTTTTCAATTTTCATTTCGCGTCGCCCTCCCCTTTAAGAAAGTATACGGTGTCGAGTTTTACCTGCCGTGCCGCCTCTTTTACCTGTTCCGGAGTGGTGCGGTCTATCATGAGAATAAGCTCCTCAAGGCTTATAACTCTGCCGCTTACGATTTTGCCCAGATAATATTCCGCAGTGCCGAAGGCGCTGTCTGTTATTGAGCGCAGATTGTTCACCGTGCCGAGCTTTGCGGCGTTAAATTCCTCTTCGGAAATTACGCCGTTTTCCATGTCCTTCATCTGGCACAGAATTTCGTCATAGGCTTTTTGAAAATTCGCGGTTTCTATACCGGAATTTATAAACATAACGCCCTTTAAGCAGTCTGCCGCCGATGAAGCATAATAGCACAGAGACAGCTTTTCACGAACGTTGTTGAAAAGTTTTGAGAAAATGCCGCCGCCGAGAATTGCGTTATATAAAATCATCGCCGGGTAAAGCTCGCTGTTGTTTGTTATGCCGGTGCGGAAGCCCATTGAAAGCTTGCCCTGGGCAACAGGCTCCGTTTCTGTTATGTTCTTTACTTCTCCGGCGTTTAAAATTTCGCATTTTGCGTAGCCGGGATACTTAATTTCAATATCCCTGTACATTTCCGATACAGCATTTTTCGCAATATCAATATCGATATCGCCGCACAGGAAAATGTCCGTTCCGGAAGCTAAAATAATATCCTTGTAGTGCGAAAACAGCTCGGAATCGGTGATTTCGTCAACCTTTTCCGCAAAGCCGTAGCGCGGAATGCCGTATGCCTCGTTTTCACACATGCACTGTATGCAGCGCGCCTGGGCGTACTGCCGTTTGTCATTTTTCTGGGCGAGAATAAGGGATTTTAAATTCTCTTTTTCTTGGTTTACATAATCCGGGTTGAAGCTGTCCTGCTTTAAAATCATGCTGTCGGCAATTTTAAATATTTCTTTTAAAATCTCGGGATGTCCCGGAACAAATTTTTCGTTTGCAAAGGAAAACGAAACGGTGATTATCTGATTATCACCCTTTTTCTTTATGCCGGTATCAACCTCTGCGCCGTACAGCTCGGACATGGCGTTTGAAAGCTCCATGCTGGTTTTGTAAACAGGGCAGCCGCGGCGGATAACGGAAGAAACAAGTGCGTTTTTCGTTACCTCGCCCTTTTCGAGAGGACGGCGGATAAAAAACGTCAGATTTGCGGTTTTAAATTTGTCGGTTTTTAAATAATGAAGGGTTACGCCCTTTTTTATGTCATAGCTTTTATATTCCAATGATGCTTTTCACTCCTCTAAATTATTTGAGCCGAACTCATAAGCGGTTCGGCTCATTTGTTATTTTATTTTTGCATACCTTACAAAATATGCGATAAATTCAACCACTGTTGCAATGCCGATTATCATAAACAGAACAAGCATCGCACGGCGCGCGTTGTAAAACGGAAGGCTTATGCGGGATATGTTCATAAATGTTTCAACACCTATGCACCAAAACATTCCGGCGGCGGATATGAACATGTAAATCGCGGCGGTTTTAAAGCCGCTTCTCTGCTTAGTTTTGTACATGTAAATAAAATATATACCCAAAACCGCAAAAATTCCGAACAGCGTCCATATTATCGCCGGCATTGCCGTGCCTATTCCGGCACCGTATTTAAACATTCTGCCGTTATATATATACAGCATAAGCATAGCGGCAAAAATCGAATAGGTAAATTGCAGAAGAAAGTCGTTTACAATCTTTTCCTTTGTTAAGTTTTTCAAAGCCTTATCCTTTTTGACTTTGTTATTCATTTTATCAAACCTCT
>CAJLYO010000066.1 GCA_905210885.1 uncultured Eubacteriales bacterium
GGCTTATGAGCTTGGAAATGAGCTTGACGCCGGGAGCGAAGGTGCTTGGGATATTAACAGATATCTTGAGGCGTGCCGAAAAACAATTCAAACAATTAAAAGCGTTGACCCTAATGCAAAAATTGCCGTTATGAGAAAAACCACATGGCAGGACGGCTGGCAGAACTGGCACAGAGAGCTTTTGCGCGAGCTTGGCGACCAAATTGATTACATAGCCGCTCATAATTATTATTCCGGCTGGAGCGATGCCGGCGGATTTATGAAATCCGTCAAGGTAATTGAAGATGATATTAAAAATATTACCGGCAGCGACCGTATAAAAATACTTTTCACCGAGCATGCAGGGAAATCCACGTCAAGCGTGTACGGTTCTGTAGGGTACAGAAACCCCCATACCATGCGCGGCGTTTTGGAAACTGCAGAGTGGTATACAAGGGCGGCGGCTCAGCCTGTTATAGAGGCATCCTCCTATCACTGCCTTATAAGCGCCGGGTGGTCTGTTATCTACAGCTATGAGGGCAAGCTGCATAGAAGCGCTATAGGCGATTTAATAAGAATCTGCGCGACATATTTTTGGGGCGATTCCTTAGATATTAAAACAACCGGCTTTGACGTTAAAAATGAAGGTGACGGACCTCAGATTATGGCATCTGCCGTAAAAACCGAGGATGGGATAAATCTTTTCATGGTAAACCAGACCGACAGCGAATGCACATACAATATACGTTTCAGTGACGGAAGCTACAAGCCGGTTCATAAGGCTGAGATTTCCGCACCGTCTTTAGAGTCCGATAATTACATGCAGTATAATGAAATTTCCTACACAGAGGAGGATATAGCCGACGGAAAGTATCTTACGGACTATACGGTAAATCCTTATTCGGTTACGGTTTTAAAGCTTGTGCCCTGCGAAAAGGACGCCGATGAGGCGTTAAAGTCAAAGCTTAGCGCAGTTACCGCTCTTGCTCCGGAGAAAACGGCGGCGGTTTATAACGGACAGGCTGACGATATGGCAGCAAAGCCGATTATGTATAACGATAAAATGTACGTTCCCTTTGAAACAGCAGGCAGTCTTTTCGGTGCGGAGCTATATTTAAGCGCCGACGGAAAGGAAGCGCATATGTCCAAAAACGGTGACGACTGCGTTTTTATGAAGGACAGCGATATTTATTACAAAAACGGCGAGCAGCAGAAAGACGGCGCGCCTATGGTTTATGTAAACGGTATGGCTTATCTGCCGCTGCGGATTGCGGCGGATGCGTTTAAAATGTCGGTAGAGTGGGACGGCCGCGGATTTGCGGCAATGTATGACGACATACTGTCCGCACCCGACGCCGAGACCATGGACGCTGTATATAAAATACTTACGGAGGCGGAAAAATGAAAATAAAATCAATTGCCGCGGCGCTTCTTGCCGCAAGCATAATTATCGGGCAGACGCCCTTTGCAAATGCCGCCTTCAGCGAGGAAATCAAGCTTAACGTTAAGGCGCTTGACCCTGTTGATTACGAAGAAACGAAACAGCAGTTTACAATGCTTGATTTAAAGGAGCTTGCAAACCGTGATTTCACAGACGACGTTGCCGGTGACGGAACGGGCGGCTGGTCCGACCAGGGCGACAACGATATGAGAATGTTTCCCTACCGCGGAAACGTTAAGTTTGAAAATATCCCGTTCCGGATTATAAATCCCGGAAGCAACAACAGAAAGGCGGTTGTGGGCGTCAGAGGTCAGAATGACCGTGAGCTGCCCACGCGTGTAGACGTGCCGGTTAACCAAACAGCGGCGGGTGTGTATTTTCTCCACTCGTCCCCTTACGGCTACGGTGTCTGCGGGCGTTATGAGTTTGTGTATGAGGATGGCTCAACCGCTTATTTAAACCTGACTGCCGGTGTGCATATCAACGATTTCTGGGACGGAAATTCCCAGGAAAACTACAGGATTGTATATTCCGGCGAAAATGCCAAGTCAAAAACCGCATCTCTTGGTCTTTTCGCCCTTAACAACCCTCACCCGGAAAAGGTGATTAAAAGCATAGGTATTCAGACAAGCGGCAGCGGTGCGTATATAATGGTTGTGGCGATGACTCTTACCGATAAGGGACCGTACCTTCCCAGCCGTGTTGACGAAACGTTAAACCCCAACCGCCGTCACTGGATTGCATACAATGCACCCGACGAGAACGCGCTGAAGGGAAGTATTCTTGACTTTTCCTACCGTCTTGACGCTCCGGCAGGACGTCACGGAGCAGTGACCGTTAAAGACGACGGCTTTGTTTTCGCAGACGGAACGGAGGCGAAATTCTGGGGTACAAACTTAAAGGGCAGTGCATGCTTCCCCGAGGCTTCAGAGGCCGAAAAAATCGCCGATACCCTTGCACGCTGCGGAATAAGCCTTGTGCGTATGAGCGGACTTGACGAAGTGATTTTCGGCGAAAACGATTACGGCGAGCTTTCAAAGCCTATGGCAGACAAGCTTTGCGGACTGATTGACAAGTTAAAGGAACGGGGAATTTATACATATCTTGCTCCCATTTCCGACAGCAGATTTAAAATAAGCGGATTTTTCAACAGCGAACAAAAAGAGCTGCAGAAAAAATATCTGAAAAATCTTTTGACCTATAATAATATAGGAAACGACCCTGCGGTTGCCATGATGGAGCTTTTGCCGTCAAACAGCATGTATGATATTTCGGCAGTGTTTGCAAAAAGTGATTTTCTGCCGGAGCTCAACACACTTTATAACGAGTTTATAAAGGCAAAGTACGGCAACGATTCCGCACTTAAAAGAGCGTACAGGGACGGCTACGGCACCCATTCCGATGAAAGCATTGTAAAAGGAACGATGCGACTTAACCTGGGCTGGAGAACAGAGGTGCTGTCAAAACGGCAGTTAGCCGATGTGTGCGAATTTATGACGTATATTCAAAATGACTACAGCAGCGAAATGGACGGTTTTATAAAATCTCTCGGATTTAAAACAGCCGTTTCCGGCTGCAGCAACACAAGAAACAATCTGTATGCCGGGGATTATTCCGGAGAATTTGCGGCGAAAAATGTAATGTGGGATACCGCCGCCGTACCCCATGATTATCTTGCGGTAAATGACCTGACAGGCTCGCGCACGGCAATATCCGCCGATAAAAATGCCGGATATTTCGGAACCCTCTCCGCTATGAGGTTTTTCGGTATGCCTTTTGTTATAAGCGAGTACGGCACCGCACAGATTAACCCTTATCAGGCAGAGCCTATAGTTATGATGGCGGCGATTGCCGGTCAGCAGGGCTGGACACCGCTGCAGTATGCTTATGCTGCCGGCGGCAGCTTAAGCTCCGGTAAGCTATCCGATTATTACAGTATGAATAACGACCCTGTCCGTCTTGCGGTAACCGCCGCATGCTCCGAGATTTTTGCCGGTATGGAAAAAGCGGAAACCAAGGTGCAGCGTACGGAAAACATCTCTCAAAGCAGCGCCGTTCCGGTAAGCGAGAGATTAAACTGCCGCTACGGCTTGTCGCTGACAGACGGCAGGGTATACAGTGCCGATGTCGCACTAAAGCCTGTTATAAAAAACAGCGGTATATATCTTGATACGAATAACGGATTTTTCGCGGCGCAGACAAAAAGCGCAAGCGCCGTTACGCTGAGCAAAAAAACGTCCGTAAAGCTTACGCATTTTTCCTATATTCCGGAAAATAATCAGTCGACACTGGTTTTAACCGGTGCGGAGGGCAAGGACATAAAGGATTCGGATCGGCTGCTGCTTACAGCCGCAGGGCGTTCAATGAATTCAAAAATGTCCCTTGAAGTGCACAGACAGATTACAAATGTAGGTGAGGCGCCGGTCATGGCAGAACCGCTGTCCGGACGTTTTACATTAAGACTTAACGGAAATTTCAAGGTGTATGCTTTGAATTTTAACGGTGAAAAAATTTCGGAAATCCCCGTTACAAAACGCGGTAATGAGAGCACATTTAAGCTTTCCGGGGATAACGGCTGTATTTATTATGAAATTGTCAGGGAGGTACAAAAATGAAAAAACTAATATGTATTATGCTTATTGCATGCATGTGCTTCTCTGTATGCTTTTCCGACGGCACAATAACGGCACAGCTTAATACTGCCGACGGCAGCATTTCCGTCAGCGGTAATTTGGGCGAAAGCGCCGGCGGTGTTAACGCGTTTCTTACGGTATATAAAAGCGGATTTGCGATAGAGGATACAGACCCTGCCGTGCCCGGCTTTGCCGAGGATATAGTTTACACGGCGCAGTCGGTAACCGATGAAAACGGCGGATTTTCCTTCGGCAGCTTTGTAACGGGCGGAGAAAGCGGAAAATACACCGTAAGAGTTACGGAATCAAAAAACGGAGCCTATGTGCAAAAGGATATACACATTGCCTCCGAAAACGATATGAACAGCTTTGCGGAAAACGTTAAAAACAGTGACGCAAAAGCC
This sequence comes from uncultured Eubacteriales bacterium, assembly GCA_905210885.1. Taxonomy (GTDB): domain Bacteria; phylum Bacillota; class Clostridia; order Monoglobales; family Firm-18; genus CAJLYO01. The sequence goes on from CAJLYO010000066.1 coordinate 4,458, forward strand.
CTTCGTACGATTCTTGATAATGAAACGGAAAACCCGGTTGTGGGTCTTGACATGACGCTTTACGAAATATTAAACGACGCTCAGCGCGATAAGGCGTGCGCGCTGATAGCCGAAAAAAGCTCAGGCGTAAGCGGTGTACAATCTGTATACGGTCTTATAAACGAGTGCTGCGCCGAAGCGGGAATTTTGAATTTCTCCTCAAAAGAGGCACTTTTGGGATATTTCAGGGATGATATCCACAGCTTTACCGATGAGGAAAAGGACGCGGTTTTAAAGGTGTTAAAAGCGGAAACCTGCTATAAGCTTTCAACCGTTCGGAAGTTTCTCGGCATGCCAAAGGACGAACAGCTTGCCTCCCTCGGATTTTTGCAGCAGAGGGAATACAGCGGATTTACGGACTTTTATAATGACTTAAATGCCGCCGTAATTCACAAAAGTATTAAATCTTTAAAGCTTTGGACAGAGGTAGGAACGGTGCTTTCCGATTACAGCGATGTTTTGACGGAGCTTGATTACAGCCTGTATAAAAACAGCAAGTATAAAAGCGCAATAGATAAAAAGCTTATTGAAAACAATACTGTTTATTCCGTAAGCAAGCTTTGCGGATTTGTAAATGACGCGGCAAAGAACGGTTTTGACAGCAGCGACACTCCCTCCAAACCTTCAACCGGCGGAGGAGTCGGCGGTGGCGGTGCAAGCTCGCCGCGTGTGTCCGGCGGTTCGGTTGAAATAGGCGCTCATGCGGACAATACGCCGGCGTCGGAGGAAAAAACACAATTTACCGACCTTGACGGCGCCGAGTGGGCAAAGGACGATATTCTGTACCTTACTCAAAAGGGTATTTTAAATGGCAAAACCAAAAACGAGTTTTGCCCTAATGATATTGTAACACGCGAGGAATTTGCGAAAATGCTGGTGCTTGCCCTGAACATTTCCGGTGAACAAAAGCCGGTGCCTTTTGCGGACGTTAAGCCCGGCGACTGGTACTACACATATGTCCGTACGGCGTATTCATGCGGAATAATCACCGGCATGGAGTCCGATATGTTCGGAACAGGCAGCCCCGTTACCCGTCAGGATATGGCGGTAATGGCTGCGCGTGCTTTGAATCGTGAGGCTGACTCGCAGAAGTCTGAATTCAAAGACAGCTCCGAAATTGCCGAATATGCAGACGGCGCGGTTTGGTATCTTACACAAAAGGGCGTTATCTCCGGTTTTGAGGACAACACCTTCCGCCCGGCTGAAAACTGCTCGAGGGCACAGGCTGCAAAGGTAATACGCAGGCTTATGACACTTTAGGCAGAAAGGATTGAATAACGGATATGAAACGAATTATTTCTATTTGCGCCGCGTGTGCGATAATGCTTAATCTGCTGTGCATAAGCGCAAGCGCCGACGGTACGGACAGTGCCGCGTTTTCCGACGCAAGGCGGCTTCTTTCCGCACTTGAAATCGGCGATATTCAGGCGGACTATGACGAGGCTTTAAATACCGGCGTTTCAAGAGGCGAGGCGGTAGACGCCGTTATGCGGTGCGTTATCGGCGGAGGTATCACAGTATCAGAGGCGCCGTACAGCGATGTTTCCCCGGGTGCGTCTTACGCTACGGCTGTTGCCTCCGCAAAGGCGATGGGCATACTTTCCCCCGGCGGCAGCTTTCGCCCCGACGACACCGTAACCTTTGAAGAGCTTTCAAAGATTGCGGTAAGCGCGGCAGGCTATGCCCCGGAGGCGGAGAAAAACGGCGGCTATCCCATAGGCTATACGGGAACTGCTGTAAGGCTCGGGCTTTTAAAAGGTGTCGGAACCCAAAGCGGCGAGGTAAACTCGGCGGATTTTGCGGTAATCATTTCAAATCTTTTAAAATGCTCACCCATGGTTCAGAAAAATTACGGTACATTTTCACGCTGTGAGATTTTGGACGATACGGATTTTTTAAGAGAGGTTTTTGATTTGGAAAAAATCCGCGGTACCATCGTAAAAACACAGATTACCTCAACAGACAGCGGAAAATACTGCCACGACGGCTATGCGGAAATTGAAGTTTCGGGCAGAGAGAATATGCTGCTTGACTGCCGCGATACAGATATGTCCGAATTTTTGGGAAGGTCTGTTGACATATATTACAAAACCACCGATGACGGATATGAGCTTGTTAACATAAGCGCCCGTTACGGCGACCGCGATTTGACGGTTATTTACGCGGACGAGGTTGACAGCTTCCGCGGACGGGTGCTCAAATATACCAAGCACAGTGCGGACGGACTTTGGGACGAGCGTACCGAAAGCGGCAGTATTGAAATTCCTCTTGACTGCAGCATACTGTTAAACGGCGTGTTCACAGAGGACATCTCAAAGGCATCTGAAATCTTAAACGGTGACGCACTTAACCTTGACAGCGTCCGCGCCGTAGACAGCGACATGGACGGAGATATCGATATTATAGATATTTGCGCATACTATACCGTTTTTGTAAAAAATGTGGACAAAATCAATAAAACAATTTCGGATAAATATGACTGCGGTACAATAGATTTAGACGAAAAGAATGTAGCCAATACTGTAACAAACGGCGACTCAATGCGCACATCAGAGTTCAGCAGCATAAGCGCAAATACCGTTGCGGCTGTGTACACGGGTGAAAATACCGAAAAGAAAGTATATAAATTTGTGACAGGTTCAAAGACTGTTTCCGGTACCGTTTCCGAACTTTCAAATAACAGTGACAGTGTCGAAGTAAAAGTAAACGGCGAGGTTTACAAGGTGTCCGATACCATAAAAAACATAGCGTCTGAAATCGAAGTCGGCGAAAAGTACAGATTATACCTTGATTATAAAGGCAAGGTGGGCGGATTTAAAGCCGACGCGCTTTCAAACGGTTTTGATGAATACGGTCTGACGCAAAACCCCACCGTTGCCGGCAAATATTTCGGTATTGTTGTGGAGGGCGGCAAGTCGCCTGGCGTTGACGAAAAGATTTCCCTTAAAATCTTTTCAAGTGACGGCACAATGAAGGTGTTTGAGGTAAGTTCAAAGTGTACCGTTGATAAACAGGATTATAACGGCAGCACTTTTGACAGCCTTACAGCCGGCATACAAAAAAAGCTTGTCCAGTACGAGCTTAATGATAACAGTGAGATTGTAAAAATCACCTCGCCTGCCGAAGAGCGAAAGGACAACACCCTTTCTTATTCCACAGGCTTTAACGGAACTCCCGTTACACTTACATTTAAGCAGTCGGCAAACGTATTTTTCGGAAACGCCTCAACTGCGGCAGGAAGTCAGACGGTAATTATGAACGTGCCGGACGCAGAGTATACCGGAACGGCTGAACGCGCCTACAGCATAGGCTCGTCAGGGGCGTTTACAAACGACAGAAAATATACGGTTATAGCATATTACACCGGCACAGACAACGTTGCCGCCGACATTTTGTTAAATTACAGCAGCTCGTCCACAGGCTCGCTTCCGCTTGATTCCGAGTTTATGGTTGTGGAGCGTGTGGTAAGCACAATTGATGAGGACGGGACGGAGGTAAAGCAAATTGACGGCTTGCAGATGGGATATGCAAAGTCATACAAAACGGTTGACAGCTCAATTGTCGATGCGGACGGATTTTCCGTTGATGTGTCCGAGGGGGATATAATTCAAGTAAGCACAGACGCCTCCGGAAGATGCAAATTTGTGCGGCGGCTTTACGATTACGATAAGCCGGAAAGCTATTCGCCGCCGGGCTCATATATGGACGCCGGAAGAATAATGAAGGGCTGTGTTTACGATTTTGACTCAAACATTGTTCAGATTGTGAAAAATACCTTTGCGGTTGATGAGAGCGCTCTTACAAGAAGTGACGCAACGGAATTTCATAATAAATATTATGCAAGGGTTTGCCTGTTTGAAAAGGGCAAAAAGCCCGGTTCAAAGCCCACCGTTACCAAGGTTGATTCAACTGCTTTTGTGTCATATAAAAATGACCGGGCAAATTATTCTCATGTGGTTGTGGCAAGCAATTACGGTAATCCCGGCGCGGTAATAGTTATTTATAAGGATTAGATAAACGGAATAGCAGATTATTTGTATATGGATATTTCGTGTTTTCTGTTACTTTTTGGTGGCAAAAAGTAACCAAAAAGCCAGCCTGGCAAAAGCAAAAACACACTGTAATCGCCTTTTTGAAAA
>CAJLYO010000067.1 GCA_905210885.1 uncultured Eubacteriales bacterium
ATAATCGCTTTCGCTTCCTTTGCTTTGTAATATCATATAAAAAGGCACAAAAAAGCCGCCCGGCGATAAAGGCGTTTTGCCTCTATACCGGGCGGCCTGCTATGCCGTCGTTTGTCCTCATTTTAAGAGGGCGATTTTAGTCTCACAATCCTAATCACATTCACAATGGAAATTGTTATATATTTATCCTTGCTTTATTTCCAAAACTTTTAAGTTATTCAGAACAACGTTGAGTTCGGATTTTTGTTTCTCAACTTCCTCACCCAAATTGTTATACGCCTTTCGCAGAACACCGCAAACCTCATCAATGTCTGAAATAAACCTCTCAATCCGTTTGCACTCAGAATGGATTTTCTCATCATTTTGTGCCTTTTTCTGCGCATATTCGTGTTCTGTACGAGCTTCCAGTTCTTTTTCAAACCGCTTTGCTTCAAGCATTATGTCAGCAAGTTCGCTCTGACCTTGCGCATAATCAAATTTATCCGCTGTTGCTTCATTAAGCCTTGTATTGAGATCTGATATTTTTTCTGTAAGTCCTGCAATTTCCGTCTGCATATCTTCCTTTTCTTTTGAAAGCAGGTTAATTTTTTCAAGAAGTACATCCTGTTTATCATTTGCCGATTTTTTTTCGGATTCATAAAGTTCACATCTTTCCTTTAACCCATCGTTTTCTTCCGTAAGCTTTTGAATACGTGCTTTCATTTCGCCGTTAATTGCCTCGATATATGCGACAACACTGCTTTCGGTATAACCGAACAAACCTTTTCTCAAATTCATTTTTTCCATAACACAACCTCCATTATATTGTTACTGTTTTTTTATTCTTTTCATCATAGCAACAACCACTGCATAATTAACTGCAGAATTGAAAATCAAAATTGCCGCAATCACACCGGCACTTATGCCGGCGGCGTAAAGACCCCACACAAACAGATTATCTGCCGAAATTGTTATTGTTTTTCCTGTCAGCCATACAAGCGCAATGCCGAATATAATGTTAAGTGCGGCATCCTTTATAAATAAAGCAAGCTTTCTGTTCAAAAGATTATGTGATAAATACCAAGCCATATAAAACGTTCTTGCCGCCATAGCAATCATCGTACCGAAAGCTACGCCGCAGATACCGAATCGTGGCAGAAGCAATAACGAAATTGCCATATTAAGAATTACCTCCATATAAGCGCCGTTTTTTGTTTGTCCGTAATGTCCCGCCGCGCTTATGATGTTGTTATAAGGGATTCTCATGCAAAAAAACCACTGTGCGGCAATCATCATATAGGCAAAGGTGGGGCGTACATACATTGCGTCGGTAACGCCTTTGGTATAGATACTCACAAAGGGAAGAACAAGCGCCGCCTCGGCAACGCACACAAAGGTTGCCGCCGCAGTATTTACTACTCTGTAAAATTCAAACGAGGTTTTCAGCGTATCGTTCTCACCCTTTGCAATTATATTTCCCACAGCAGCCGCTATACTGTCGGAAATCGTTGTGAAAAAGCTTTCCACGGCATAAATTATTGAATTATACACTGAATACACCGAAACCTCTTTTGTTCCGCAGGCAATCGAAATCAGCACGATATCAGTGTTCATATGAACGAAAAAAGCAATCTGATGCGCTATTCCGTCACGCTTTCGCGGAAAGGCACGCCTTTCGTCATACATTTTGCCCGTTATACTGTAATGCCGTCTAACATACAGTCTGAACACAACGGGATTCAGCAGAAATACAATCGCACTCACAGCTTTTACGGTATGGATTCCGAAGCCGAGGCGTATAGCGGCAACACATATAACCGTGTTTAAAATAAGCGTTATGCTTTGTATTCCCTGTACGATTCGGATGTTCTGGTCGGCGCGTATCAAAAGCCTGTGCGTCAGTGCGAAATAATAGGTAAAATAGTAGCTTACTCCAAGTATAAGAGTTAACGTACTTACATACGAAAAATCATATTCCGTCCGAATAATCACCTTTGCCAAAACCGCAAGCATAAGCACAAGCCCCATGTACACATAGGACAGCTTGTTGAAAAAGCCCCTCGAATAATTAAAAATATCCGATACCGCTCTTTTATCTCCGTCGGCAAGCGGCTTGTAAAATGCCGCCATAATAAGACCTCCGATGCCGCACTCCATAATTACAGTGTAATTCAAAAGTTGGCTTACCGACTGCAATATTCCGTTTACATCAGAGCCGAAGGAAATGAGTATATATCTCGGAAGTATTAAAGAACATACCGCTGCGGTAATCTGATATATAACGGATGCGGCTATATTCGCCGCAGTCTGACGGACAATACTTTTGTTACGATTTTTTGCGTTCACCGTGCTTTTCCTTTAGCAACAAGATTTTTTCCTTCAGAAAGAACATCAGAAACAGCAAATATAAATGCCCGTTTTCTGCAAGCCGCAGCTTAGCCTTCAATTTCTTGTCGATATTCTCCTGTTTTGCCGTATCGAATACTTCCTTAAATTTCGGATACGACAGATACTCTTTCATTTTCTTAACTCGTTCATGAAGCGGTATTTCGTTGTTGTTCAAAAGCTCGCCTCTCAGGCAATGAACGAGTTGCAGTGATATATAGCAGTTCAGCTGTGTTTCTGCCTCAAAGCTTCGCTTTTTAAATTCCGCTTCGAGTATGCTTATTAAAAGCTTTAGTTTATTGCAAAACCGACTGTCATATTTTTTTGTAATGGAATATGCAGTCTGCCTGTATATATAGAAAAATTTATCCTTTGCAATATATGCGCTGTTTGCATCAAGCAAGCATGGATATGAGCATATAGCATCTTCGCCATAATAAATGCTTTCATTGGCATTTAAAATTACCTTTTCAAGTACGTTTCTTCTGATAATTTTGGTACAAAGGCTCGGTATGACTGACGGCTCATTCAGTCTTGACGAATAGAGCATATAAGGATAAACTTCTTTTTCCAATTTTTCTTTATCATAAAAGCCTTCCGGTATATCTTTATATAACGGAATTCTTGAATTTTCGGTTTCAATTACAATATCGCTGATACCTATATCAGCGTCATGTTCCAATATCTTTTTCATCATATATTCATACATTCCCGGTTCTATGTAATCGTCACTGTCGATATATGACACATATTTTCCGCAGGAATTTAAAAATCCGGCCTTTCTCGTATGTATCGGACCTCCGTGTTCCTTGTGAATTACTTTTATAAAATCATAATTTTCAGCATAGCCATCGCATATTGCGGCGCTTGCATCCGTCGACGAATCATCAACCAACACGATTTCCAAATCCTTATATGGCTGATTTAAAATACTGTTTATACACTTATCTAAAAATTTTTCCGCATTATACACCGGAATAATCACACTCAGTTTCGGATTCATCGCCGCACCGTCCTTTCTCTTGATTTCTGTATTTTATTATCCTTGCCGGAACACCTCCGACTACTGCATAGTCCGGTATTTCTCCCGTTACAACCGCACCTGCTCCGATAATAACGCCTTTTCCTATTTTTGCCCCCGGAAGTATGGTAACTCTCGCTCCGATCCACACATCGTCGGATATGACAACGGGTCTATATTCCTCAAAGCCCTGAATGCACATGGGAACATCTAAACGGTCTGTTCTATGGTTTCGGGCATATATAAAGCACGCTTCTCCCATCATAACATTATCGCCGATTTGCGTATATGCGCCAACGATTGAGTTTTTTCCGATACCGGAATTGTTTCCGATTTTTATGTTAAGTGCAAAATCCGCACCTTTTTCAATATTTACGTTACTGCCGCACTCATCAAGGATAAGTCTTGTACAGAATGCGCGGAATCGTTTTGAAAAACCGCCCGTAAGCTTTTCATATGATGCCGGAAGATACCGGGCAACCGTCCTGTATAGAACAATACCTGCAAATTTTTTAAAATTCTTTACCACGCCAACCGGAATCTCCTTCCTTCATTCGATTAAAAACACAAGGCGACAGCGGTAAGGCGCCGCCGCCATGTTTCAAATTACCAGATTACTTTTGCATCATACTTATGCGCATAAATATGATTACTGATAGTCGTCGAGCACATTCCGCTGATTTCGGAGTTCTATATCGACATATCCGTCATCATCATATGCGCTTGTTGCCCTCAGCATGGTTTCATAATACCATTTGCTCTCTTTCAGGTCGTTAAACCCATAGGTTTCGGCGGTGATTTCCACACCGTCCGCCGTTACGAGTTTTGCTTTGTCTCTGCCAATAATACGGTTGTAAATCGTGCAGAACTCAGCTCTTGTAATCAGCTTCCAGATATTCAAATCGCCATTTTCATCACCTTGAATATATCCCGCTTTCTGTAAGATTGCGGCATAGTCCTCATATGAAAGACCGGTATTTTCGCTGAAGCCAAGACCCAAGCATATGATTTTGAAGGTTTCGCCGCGTGTCACATCAACGTACGGATATATACTACCGCCGCCTGCAAAAGCGCCTTTGTAGTTTATGAACTCGATACCGCTTCTGAACCACTCGCCCTCGATATCATCGAAAGCCGGAGGATTTGATGCGCTGTACATAAAGCCGCCAAGCTTATTGTTCTGCTTCACAAGGCGGTGTACCATTGCCGATACCTCACTGCGGCGCAGATTGTTATCCGCTGCCATAGTGTTGTCGCTGTATCCGTAGATATAAGCAAAGTTGCTTGTGTACTCGAAAGCCTCGCCGTGGTTATCGTCCTCATCCTCGTAAATGGGCGGTTTATAGCCCGGATCACTCGGATCTACAATCTCAATCGGCTTCTGAGTATCCTTTTCCACAACAACACCGTCTACGTGCCACACATCATCAACCATATACATCCCTTCTTCGCACTTTAATACATACCAGCGCATTTCATAGTTATCGGTTGTGAACTTGTCCCATTTTACGGCTTTTCCGTTGCTTGCAAGAATGTAACCGCCGTTATATGAGTCCTTGATTTTCGCAAGAATTTCCGCATCGTCAGGCTTGGTTTCCACCTCACTGATGACATCATCAGAAGAAACAACTCCTTCTTTGTACACGACATGATAATCTGATGAACGTGGTCCTTCCGTCAAATTCGAATCGAACACGGAAGCGGTAAAGTACGAAGTGCTTTGAGAGGTTACATTCCCTTCTTCATCCATATGAACACCGTAACGCTGAACAAAGAATTGGGTTGCGGTCGCAATGGTACTGTGTGCGGCAAAAGCCGGCATATTCATCCCCAAAATCATCGCAATACCTAAAAGCATTGCAAAAAATTTCCTCGTTTTTCTCATCTCTTTTCACCTCCTTCCTCTGTGTGATTTGAAGTAAATATATATACAAGTCGCCTTACCGGCTCGTATATCAAGTATCAATGTCCTCTGATAAGAGCAGCCAACAATTTTAAAAACTCCCCGTCAGATTCAGCTATGATTCCTCTATCCTTTGGAATCTGCTCCTTTGCCGCCGCATAGTTTGTTGTCAGTACCGGCGTTTTCAGTATCAGCGCCTCACCGATTACAAGAGGATAACCCTCATATGCCGAGAAAAGCGCAAACAAATCAGAATTATATATATAAGGGTATGGATTTGTTTTCTCGCCCTCAAAAATGACAATGTCCTCCACACCCATTTTTTTTGCAAGTTCAATATTTCTTTTCATATCGGGACCGTCCCCGACAATTCTCCACTTAAAGTTTGTAATCCCTAAACGTTTAACCTGATAACAGATATTTATGATTCCGTCAATTCTTTTTGATGCGTTATCTATTCTTGCAACGGTAACAATATCAAATTTTGATTTTTCAAACGGCTCATACACTTGTGCAAGCTCTTTAATTTCTTTTTCGTCAAACACATTATGCTGCGTTTTCGTCTTATCGGCATATTCCGGAAGAAATGCATTGAATTTTTCCCGCACTGCGTCCGACACGCATATAATTTTATCAAACGGCTCATAGATTCTTCTGCAGTATTCTTTGTCAAAACCGCCGAAAACAGGGTCTGTATGGATAAAAGCATACTTTTCGCCGGCATTTACGAAATCGGATATGTATAAATTCGTTCCCTTATTAAATACGCCTGCCGGTATGTCTGTAAAATAAGAAACGGCAATGTCATATTTTTTATTTCTCTTTTTAAAGCACAGCCGGTAAAACCGCTTTGTTCCGATAGTTTTCGCAAATACGGTTATCAACATTCTAAGAAAAATATCAAACACACTGCCGTTTTTTCTTATATCGCCAAAGGACTGTGCCGACAGCCCCAAAAGCCTTCCGCCATATTCTGTTTTGATATTCTTCGGCAGTTTTTCCGAAAGCATACCGCCGGTGAAAGCAAAGACGCTTATTTCGTATTCACCGCTTTCGGAAAGCTTTTTTAAATAGTTTACAAAAGCTTTCTGCACGCCGCCGATATTCAGATTCTGTGCCGCAAATAAAATTTCTTTTTTACTCATCCGTTCCGTCTCTCCGTACAACATATTTATATAACAGGCGCGAAGCATTGTCGGGACCGAGCAGACATACCGCCGTACGGATAAGCCGTATTTTGCTTGTTTTGCCTTTTTCGAGAAGAAACCGCAGCGCCTTTATTCTGTCTTTATATTTTTTTCTCGTTTCAGACGGCAGGGCTCCGTAAAACGGAAGAACGATTGCATACTGAAATGCAAGGAACGCTAAGATGTGTTTTTTGCTTTCACTATGCATTGATTTGTTCAGCCACTTCTCTATAATTTTCAGCTGATCATCAAGACTTTTTTCGTTGCCGTAGGAACGTCTTGTGTTTTCGGATATTCGGTAGTAATAAATTCCGTCCTCATAAACGTCTGCCGATTTCATGACGGATACAAGCTGCAGAGTCCAGTCTATGTCCTCGCCGATAAGACCCTCTCTAAATCGGATATTGTTTGATCTTAAAAACTCTGTTTGTATGATTTTTCCGCCCGAACTTGCCGGGAATTTTGAACACTCCGATATTGCCTTTAATACCTCATTCGCCGGTTTCCCATGAATTTTTTCACGTTTGAGTCCCTCTGCCATGGGTCTTTTTGTTCCATCCGGAAAAATTTTTATTATCGTATAAAAAATGATGTCTGCATTGCGGTCAGCTGCTCCTTCGTCAAGCTGTTTGATAAAATTTTCGCTTATATAATCATCTGCATCCACAAATATACAATATCTTCCTCTTGCTCTCCCGCAGCCGAAATTTCTTGCTGCGGCAGGACCGGCATTCTCTTTGTGATACACATGAACACACTTATATTCTTTTGCATATTTATCACAGATTTCTCCCGATGAATCGGTTGAGCCGTCGTCTATCAAAATCAGTTCGCATTGCTCGCCCTGCTGCACGATACTTTTTATGCACTCTCTTATATATTTTTCCTTGTTGTATACCGGAACAATAAAGCTATATTCATACTCACAGTGCGGCACTCTTTTCACCTCGTCCTAAACTGTCCTTTTCGTCCGGGAAATATATCCGGAACAATTTCTCTTTTATAATTTTTATGTCGTATTTTTTAATTTGCCCTTTATTGTAGTTTCCCATTTTTCGGCGCAGAGACGGATCACCTATAAGCTTTTTGATTCCCTCGGCAAAGCCGTCTGAGTCATTTGCCGAATACAAAAAACCACCTTTGCCCGGTGCAATAAGATCCCTGTTTCCGCGCACATTTGACACCACAGCCGGAAGTCCCGCTGCCATTGCTTCCATAAGAGCAAGCGGCATTCCCTCGCGCGTTGACGGAAAACAGAATATATCGCTTGACTTTAAAAGGTCAAACACATCATTGCGAAAACCGGGCAAATGAACCCTGTCTTTTATGCCATGTCTCTCGGCAAGTTCCGAAAGCTCACTGCCAAAAGTTCCGCAGCCTGCGATAATATAATGCAGGTTTTTGTTTTCGATTTTTGCCATTGCCTCAATAATTGTTCGATGATTTTTCAGTTTGCGAAGCTCTCCGACCGATATAAGAACCGTGTCGCTTTCCTTTATGCAAAATTCACGGCGCACTTTGCTTTTGTCGGGGCAACTGTTTTCAATCCTTTCCAAATCCACACCGATTCCGTCTATGTGAACGATTTGTTTTGCTTTGAATTTTTTTGACGCCCTTTCATAGTCCTCACGGTTAATCGTAACCAAAACATCGGTAATATGCGCCAGCAATCTTTCAACAGGATAAAACATAAGCCAAGCCAATTTTGAACTGCCTCTAAAAAAGTGAAATCCGTGCGCAATGTAAATTACTTTGGTTCCCTTTTTTCTTGCGCCTCTTGCGGCAAGTCTGCCGATAACGCTGCCGACAGGGGTATTGCACTCTATAATATCAAAATTTCCGTTGTCGATTACCGATTTCAGCATTTTGTATGCTTTAATGTTACTCGCCGAAAACGGATTCCTTGCAAAAGGAATGTCTATATATAAATCGCAGTCCGGAATATTAACCTTGCCGTCCTCATAATCGTTTTTTGCGGCAACAACCGTTTTGTAACCGCATTCTTTAAACATTTTTATGTACGGCAAATGAAAAGTGTTTATATGCGTTTTTACCACCGTAGCTATGAATAGTATTTTCTTCATTTGCCTCTGCCTCGCTTTGGTTTATTTTGCCCGTCGCCCCTCATTACAACAGAAA
>CAJLYO010000068.1 GCA_905210885.1 uncultured Eubacteriales bacterium
TATGGACAGCGGAGATATCGAAAGGGAAAGAGGTATCACCATTCTTTCCAAAAACACCGCTGTTCAATACAACGGAATTAAAATCAATATTGTTGACACTCCCGGACATGCCGACTTCGGAGGCGAGGTTGAGCGTGTTCTTGATATGGTTGACGGCGTTTTGCTTTTGGTTGACGCTTTTGAAGGCTGCATGCCCCAGACGCGTTTTGTGTTAAAAAAGGCTCTTGAAAGAAATCTTGTGCCGATTATTGTTGTTAATAAGCTTGACAGACCAAATGCACGTCCTTTTGAAGTTATTGACGAGGTCTTGGAACTGTTTATGGATCTTGACGCAACCGATGAACAGCTTGATTCGCCTGTTATTTACGCTTCGGGACGCGACGGTTATGCAACAATTAACCCCGAGCAGAAAACCGATAATATGAAGCCGCTGTTTGATATGATAGTAAATTCGGTGCCGGCACCGGAGGGCGACTGCGACGCAAGCCTTCAGATGCTCGTATCAAATATTGATTATGATGATTATATCGGCAGAATTGCAATCGGCAGAATCCACCGCGGTACAATTAAGGTGGGCGAAAACGTTGTAATCTGCAAAAAGGACGGCACGTCCAAAAACGTGCGTGTGACAAAGATATACCAGTACGAGGGACTTAAAAAGGTTGAGTGCGAAACTGCCTCGGTTGGCGACATAGTTGCAATTGCCGGTCTTACCGATGCGGAAATCGGCGAAACCGTATGCGATCCGTCAAATCTTGATCCGCTGCCCTTCACGGAAGTGGACGAACCTACACTTTCAATAACCTTTAGCGTTAATAACAGCCCCTTTGCAGGTCAGGACGGCGATTTTGTAACTTCAAGACATCTGCGCGACCGCCTTATGAAGGAGCTTGAAACAAATATCAGCCTTAAGGTTGAGGAAACCGATTCTCCTGACAGCTTTGTGGTTTCGGGCAGAGGAGAGCTTCACCTTTCAATTCTTATAGAAACAATGCGCCGCGAAGGTTATGAGTTCCAGATTTCACGTCCTGTTGTTATTAATAAGGAAATTGACGGCGTTATGTGCGAGCCTATCGAGCATCTTATGGTAGATGTTCCGGACGAATACACAGGCGCTGTTATGGAAAAACTGGGTTCAAGAAAAGCGGAGCTTACAAACATGCGCCCGGTAAATCAGGGATATACAAGACTTGAATTTAAGGTGCCTTCACGCGGCCTTATAGGCTACAGAAACGAGCTTATGACCGATACAAAGGGTAACGGAATAATGAACCAGTATCTTGACGGCTATGAGCCTTACAAGGGCGATATAGCTATGAGAAAGCGCGGCTCTCTTGTTGCGTTTGAAACCGGCGAGTCCATTACCTACGGCTTATACAATGCACAGGAGCGCGGAAAGCTGTTTATCGGACCTAACGTTAAGGTATACGAGGGTATGGTAGTTGGCGAAAACTCAAGAAATGAGGACGTTAACGTTAATGTTTGCAAGCGCAAGCAGATGTCAAACGTCCGCGCATCGGGCTCAGATGACGCGTTAAAGCTTACACCGCCCACCATTATGAGCCTTGAAAACTGCATGGAATTTATCGGTGATGACGAGCTTGTAGAGGTTACGCCCCTTAATTTGAGAATCAGAAAAAGAATACTAAATTCAGAGCTTCGTGCAAAGGCAAGAAGCAAAAAGTAAAGGTAACGTATGATTAAAGAAATTTCAAAGAAACAGCTTGCAGAGCAAAAAGAGTTTTGCGAGAAAATCAGAAAACTAAACGAAGGTAAGGATAAAACCGCTTGTGTTACCACTTTGGGATGTGTGCAGAACGAAAATGATTCCGAAATAATAAAAGGACTGTTATGCGACATGGGTTACCGTATCTGCAATGATGTTAAAACCGCAGATGTTGCGATTTTTAACACCTGTGCGGTAAGAGAAAACGCCGAGCTTAAGGTTTTCGGATATATCGGCGCTTTAAAAAACATTAAGGCACAGCGTCCCGATATGTTAATAGGTATATGCGGCTGTATGATACAGCAAAAGCACATTGCGGAAAAAATCAAAAAAACTTACGAGCATGTTGACATGGTTTTCGGAACACACTCTCTTTACCGTTTCCCGGAAATCATGTATAATTCGATGAACAGCAGAATTTTCGATATAGAGGACGCCGACGGCTACATTGCCGAGGATATGCCCCATCTGCGGACAAACTCCGTAACGGCTACGGTTTCGGTTATGTACGGCTGCAACAATTTTTGCTCATACTGCATTGTGCCTTACGTAAGAGGACGCGAGCGCAGCAGAAAGCATGAGGATATAATTAACGAAGTAAAAACTCTTGCCCAAAACGGGTGCCGTGAAGTTACGCTTGTGGGACAGAATGTAAATTCCTACGGCAAGGACAGAGATGAAATTGATTTTGCCGACCTCTTGAAACTTGTGTCGGAGGTTGATGGAATACAGCGTATTCGCTTTGTGTCCGCCCACCCCAAGGATATGTCGGACAAGCTTATAAAAACCGTTGCACGCCTTCCAAAGGTGTGCAATCAGCTGCACGTGCCTTTTCAGTGCGGCAGCACCAAGGTTTTGGCTGATATGAACCGTAAGTATACAAAAGAGCAGTATCTTGCTCTTATCGAAAGAATCCGCAGAGAAATTCCCGATGCTGCACTGACTGCCGACATAATTGTCGGCTTTCCCACGGAAACGGACGAGGACTTTGCCGATACGATGGACGTTATAAATACCGTCAGATTTGACATGCTGTATACGTTTATTTATTCAAAGCGCAAGGGCACGCCGGCAGCGGAAATGCCTTTTGCAAATTCTGAGAAAAATATAAAACACAATTTCAATACGCTAATCGAACGCCAGGCTGAAATTGTAAACGAAATCAACCAAAAGCTTTACGGCAAGGTTTTAAAGGTTCTCGCGGAAGGCGTAAGCAAGACAAACAAGGATATGTTAACGGGCAGAACGGAAAGCGGAAAAATCGTTAATTTTAATGGCGATAAGTCACAAATAGGACAAATGCTCGATATTAAGATAACAGAAATTGCAACGTGGTCGCTGAAAGGCGAAATAGTTTAAGGAGGATAAAAAATGACAGTAGTAGATAAAGCAAATGAATTAGGTATGATGCTAAAGGAAAGCAGCGAGTATGTAAGACTTCAGAAGGCTCAGGCAGCTCAGCAGAGCGACACGGACGCTCAGCTTCTTTTAATGAACTACAACAGAAAAAGAGAAGAGCTTGTTAAACGCGCTCAGAAAGAGAATATTACAAAAGACGAAATGCAGGAAATCAGAAACGAAATGCAGGCAGAATTTGATAAGTTAAATCAAAATGCCAATATTGTTGAATTTATAGACGCTATGCAGCAGTTTAACGAAATGATGGATCAGGTTAATCACATTGTCGCGTCTTATGTTTCGCCCCACGAGGAAGGCTGCAACGGCAGCTGCGGTTCATGCGGCGGTTGTCACTAATTTGTGATTAAGGAAGGATAGTAAAAATGGCAGAGCTTTCACCAATGATGAAGCAGTATATGGAAATTAAGGAGCAGAATAAGGATACAATACTGTTTTTTCGCCTTGGGGATTTTTATGAGATGTTTTTTGATGACGCTATCCTTGCGTCAAAAGAACTTGAGCTTACGCTTACCGGACGTGATTGCGGTCAGGAGGAACGCGCGCCTATGTGCGGCGTTCCGTATCATGCCGTGGATCAGTATATAGACCGCCTTATTGAAAAGGGCTATAAGGTTGCCATTTGCGAGCAGATGGAGGACCCGGCAACGGCAAAAGGCATTGTAAAGCGTGGCATTATCCGCGTTGTTACTGCCGGCACAGTTACAAATTCTAAGACTATTGATGAAAAAAGCAATAATTTTCTTTGCTGTGTGTACAAGCACGCCGCCTATGCCGGGCTTTCCTTTGTGGACGTAACCACCGGCGACTTGTTTGTAACAGAGTGCGACTATGACAAGGCTGCGGTTTTAAGCGACCTTGCGGCATACAATGCCCGTGAAATAGTGTGCAACAGGGAATTTTCCGAGGACACCAAATTTTTTGACGAAATAAAGGCGCGTTTCGGTTATTCCCCGGAAATTTTGCCCGATGAATGTTTTGACGCCGATATCGCAAAGGATTTGATTATAGCTCAGTTTAAGAAAACAGCTGATGATTTTAAAATTTCAAAGTACACCTGTGCCCTTATTTCGGTAGGTGTTTTGCTGCAATATCTGTCATCTACTCAGATGTGCGCTCTGCCCCACATTAACAATATAGAATTTTACACAAACGGCAAATATATGGATATAGATTTTGCCACACGCCGTAATCTGGAGCTTGTTTCCACTATGCGCGAGAATAAGCGAAAAGGTTCGCTTTTATGGGTTTTGGATAATACCAAAACCTCTATGGGTGCGCGCATGATTAAAAGCTGGATAGAAAAGCCTCTTATAAGCTGCGGAAAGATTAACAAAAGGCTTGACGCGGTTGAGGAAATTTATAAAAATTCGTATCTCAGAAACGAACTTCGCGCAAAGCTTGACGGCGTATATGATATAGAACGTTTGCTCGGAAAAATCGTCACCGGTTCCGCAAATTGCCGTGATATTCAGTCGCTCGGCAATTCGCTTATTCCCATGCCGGAGATTTTTAAACTTATTAACGAGCATACAACAACGAATCTTTTCGATGAAATTAAAGATGAAGCAGACTGTCTTGAGGACATCTGCGATATGATAAGCCGTGCAATTGTCGACGAACCGCCCGTTACCGTAAAGGAGGGCGGGATAATCCGCGACGGCTTTAACGAAGACGTAGACAAGTACCGCATTGCTATACGCGACGGTAAATCCTGGCTTGCCTCCATAGAGGAAAAGGAAAGGGAAGCAACAGGAATTAAAAATCTGAAAATCGGTTACAACAAGGTTTTCGGATATTACATAGAAGTGTCAAAATCAAACATTTCCCTTGTGCCCGAAACGTACATAAGAAAGCAGACTCTCGCAAACGGAGAACGTTATATAACCGGGGAACTAAAAGAAATTGAGGATAAAATTTTAAGCGCCCAGGAACGTATTTTCCAGCTTGAATATAAGGTTTTCTGTGAGGTAAGAGAGCTTGTTTTAAAGGCAAACGACAGAATAAGAAAAACCGCAAGACTTGTTGCCGTAATAGATTCGGTTTGCTCTTTTGCCGAAGTTTCGGTTAAGAATAATTACTGCAAGCCAACTATAAATGACGGCGACCACATTAATATAAAAGACGGTCGTCACCCGGTTGTTGAAATGGTAACAAAAACCGACCTTTTTGTTCCGAATGATACTGTTTTGTCCCAGAAAGAAAGAGTTGCGATTATTACCGGTCCCAATATGTCCGGTAAATCGACTTACATGCGCCAGGTTGCGCTTATTACACTTATGGCGCAGATTGGCTGTTTTGTTCCTGCGTCAAAAGCCGATATAGGAATAGTTGATAAAATTTTTACACGTGTCGGCGCAAGCGATGACCTTGCTTCCGGTCAGAGTACCTTTATGGTGGAAATGAACGAGGTCGCAAATATTTTGGACAACGCAACAAAAGACAGCCTTATAATTCTTGACGAAATAGGCAGAGGTACAAGCACATACGACGGGCTTGCCATTGCCTGGGCTGTTGTTGAATATATAAATAACACAAAAAAACTGGGTGCGAAAACGCTTTTTGCAACTCACTATCACGAGCTTACAGAGCTTGAACACCGCCTTGAAGGGGTAAATAATTACTGCATTGCGGTTAAAAAGCGCGGTGATGATATAACGTTTTTGCGTAAGATTATAAAAGGCGGCGCCGATGACAGTTACGGCGTGGAGGTTGCAAACCTCGCCGGCGTAAAAAAAGAGGTTATAAAACGTGCAAAGGAAATCGTTAAATCCCTTGAAGGTCAAAATGTCCATGCCGCCGACACGGTTAAGATAAAAGCTCCGAAAAAGGAAGAAGAAACCGAAATACAGTCGCAGCTTTCCTTTGGTTCCGATAAACAAAACGAACTTATAGAAAAGCT
The DNA here is from genome assembly GCA_905210885.1 of uncultured Eubacteriales bacterium. Classification (GTDB taxonomy): domain Bacteria; phylum Bacillota; class Clostridia; order Monoglobales; family Firm-18; genus CAJLYO01. Next base: position 6,045 of record CAJLYO010000068.1, read on the forward strand.
TAAAAACACGGAACTTGACACGCTTACGCCCATTGAAGCCATGAATATTTTATATAAGCTGCGTGCAGAGGCGCAAAAGCTTACATACTAAGCGGTGATAATATGAAAAACATCAACGTTCTGCCCCCGGAGGTTGCAAACAAAATTGCAGCCGGTGAGGTAGTTGAACGTCCTGCCGCGGCAGTAAAGGAACTTATTGAAAACGCAATAGATGCCGGGGCGGACAAAATTACAATTGAAATAAAAGACGGCGGTATTTCATATATCCGCGTGACGGATAACGGCAGCGGAATGAACTCCGAAAATGCCGTTAAAGCGTTTTTACGCCATGCGACAAGCAAGGTTACGGTTGCCGAGGATCTTACAAATGTATGCACATTGGGGTTCCGCGGCGAAGCTCTTGCAAGTATTGCGGCGGTTTCGGACGTGGAACTTATAACAAAAATGTCCGATGATACAGGTGTTAATTTGGTTTTAACCGCCGGCAAAATCGTGAAAAACGAGGCTATCGGCTGCCCGGACGGAACTACAATAGCCGTCAGACGCCTGTTTTATAACGTCCCTGCCAGAATGAAATTTTTAAAGAAAAATTCCACGGAGGGAAGTTATATTACAGATGTTGTTTCACGTCTTGTACTTGCCAATCCCGGTATAAGCTTCAAATATATTTCCGACGGAAAAGAGAAGCTTTTTCACATGGGGGACGGCGAGCTGAAAACCGCAATTTACTCTGTATACGGCAGAGAATATGCCGACAATATTCTGCCGCTTTCCCGCAGTCAAAACGGAATTACCGTAAGCGGATATGTGGGAAAACCCGAGGTTTCACGCTCAAACAGAGCGTATCAAAGCCTTTTTGTAAACGGCAGATATGTTATAAACAAAAATATTTCATATCGCATTGAACAGGCGTTTGAAGGTTCTCTTATGACCCACCGTTTCCCGTTTTATGCAATAAACATCACACTTCCGCCGGGTAATGTGGACGTAAATGTTCACCCCACAAAGCAGGAAGTAAAGTTTATGGACGAGCGCGGTGTGGCAAATGAAGTGTATTGGGCGGTTAAAACCGCTCTTGCACAGGATGCAGACACTATCAGAAATGAAATTAAGCCGAAAGCGGAATTTAAGGTGCCTGTTGCCGCACAGCCTGTGGAAAAGCCGCAGCAGCTGAGATTTAATTACCAGTATGCTCCCCTCGTTCCGGCAAAGTCGCAGCAGCACAAACAGCATGAAACGGCGCAAATTCTCCGTTCACCTGTGCCCGTTCCGGTTTTACAGCGCCCCGTTACGGAAAAACCCGATAATTCCTACAGAATTGTCGGTCAGCTTTTTAACACGTATATAATAATTGAATTAAAAAATTCTCTTGTGCTTATCGACCAGCATGCCGCCCACGAACGTTTGATTTACGAACGTTTGCTAAAAAAAGAGGACACCGGCATGTCGCAGCTGTTGATTTCTCCGGAGGTTATAACACTTCTGCCAAAGGAATTTGCCGCTGTTTTTGAATATAAAGATAAGCTTTTTGAACTCGGCTTTGATTTTGAGGATTTCGGCAGTAATTCACTTCTTTTGCGTGCTGTTCCGGACGGTGTTGACAGCGCCTCGGCGAAAGATTTAATACTTGAACTTACGGAAAAGTTTGAAAAGGGCGATTTTGACACCAAGGATAAAGAAGCACTGCATATGATAGCATGCAAGGCGGCATTAAAAGGAAATTCGCGTCTTGACACCTCCGAAATTGATAAGCTTGTTCAGGAATTGCTGGAAACAGGCGGTATTAATACTTGCCCCCACGGCAGACCGATAATGATATCGTATACAAAATATGAAATAGAAAAAATATTTAAAAGGATACAGTAATATGAGGCTTATTGTAATTGCCGGTCCCACAGCCTCCGGCAAAACAGAGCTTGCGGTGCGTATAGCCCAAAGGCACGGCGGAGAAATCGTCAACGCCGATTCCATGCAGGTTTACAAATATATGAATATAGGCACGGCAAAGCCGGATATTTCCGAGCGCGGCGGTATCCCTCACCATCTGATGGATATAGTCGACCCCCGCGACAGCTTTTCCGTTTCACGGTACTGCGAGCTTGCGCATAAATGCATAAAGGATATATCAGACCGCGGAAAGCTCCCGATTTTGGTCGGCGGTACGGGTCTTTATATCGATTCCGTAGTAAACAACATTATATTTTCTGACGTACCCTCCGACAAGGAGTACTGCGCTTTGCTTGAGCAGCAGGCAAAGAAACACGGAAATGAAGATCGGAAG
>CAJLYO010000069.1 GCA_905210885.1 uncultured Eubacteriales bacterium
TACGTAACCTTTAAGATTTTCTCTGCCGTTGAAAACGGATATCCTCGGCTCGAAAACCACCGTTTTTTCGCTCGAAGAATTGAGCGTAGGCAAAAAATCGTAACCGCCGGTTCTGCTGCGCAGGTGCTTGAATACCTAAAGGGCACAATTTACTATGACGTTTTGTCCGCGGTATACTCCGGAACGGACTTTCCGGGGGCGTTTAAAACGGAAATGGCGCTTGATACCCTTTACTATAAAACCGCATGGCAGTACGCCGAAAAGTACCTTGACAAGGAAAACTGCGCGGCGGTTAAAAAGACGCTGGGTACGGAAACGGATATACTGAATCTGCTGTGGATTATACGCAGCAAGCGGCACTACAACCTCCCGGAGGACAGCATTTACGCTTACATTCTGCCTGTTAAATACCGCCTTTCGGCAGAGGAAATAAAACAGCTTGTAAGCGCACAGTCCGAGCAGGCGCTGTCGGACGCGCTGCAAAAAACCAAGTATAAAAACATAGTGAAGTACGACGACCTTGATTTGGAGCATTTTTATAACGACAACGTGTTAAAAAACATGCACGCGGCGAAGGTCAACAACCAGTTTTCGGTTATGCCGGCTCTGGGGTATCTCCACTATAAGCAGATAGAAATCGGAAATATAATAAGAATTGTCGAAGGAATACGCTATGATATCGACAGAAACGAGCTTAAAAAATATCTTGTGTGGGAAGCAGGTGGAATAAGTGTCAATTGAAAAAATGAAGCTGGTTAACATAATCGGCGCTGTTGACAGCTTTGACGATATTGTAAAGCGCCATATTGTGGGCGAGGAGATTCATATTGACAATATTTTCGATATGATAAAGGACAGAAGCGGTCTTTATCCTTACGGCTCCGAAAACATTTACGGCGAGCTTTATAAAAACATAAAGGATATCATGTCGGAATTTAAAATTGACTGCGGTGGAATAGCATGCGGTAAAAACGACATGCCGCCGGAGGAAATAACAACCTACGTAAACGCCTTAAACACAATGCTTTGCACCGCAAAGCGCAGAAGAAGCGAGCTTACGGAGCGGCGTGACGACAACAACGTTATTTTGCAGCAGCTAACTCCTCTTTGCGACGCGGACGTTAATCTGGACGACCTTTTCGGGCTTAAAAACATAAAGCTGCGGTTCGGTTATCTGCCCCGTGCGTCATACGCTCAGATGGATACGTTTCTTAAAAATTATGAAAGCTTTTTCGTTAAGTTCAGCGAGGATAAGGACAAGGTTTACGGCGTGTACTTTACCCCTTCCGAAATTTCGGATAAGGTGGACGGAATTTATTCGTCACTGTATTTTAACAGAACGATAATTTCGGACAAAGCCCACGGAAAACCCTCCGATGCAATAGACCGCATAAAAGCGGAAAACGAGGAAATTAACACGGAGCTTTTGCAGGCGGAGAAAAATCTGGAAAGAATAAAACAGCGCGAATACGACAAGCTGTGCTTTGCATATACCTCCGCAAAGCTTTTGTATGACGCATATTCCGTAAGGAAGTACGCCGCCCACACCGACACAAGTTTTTATCTTGCCGGCTGGGTTACGGAGGAAACCGCAAAGCGCATGGAAAAAAGCTTTGAAAAAGAGGAAAATATAGTTTTTGTGGTGGACGACAGCGACGTTGTCGATATTATGCCCCCCACAAAGCTTAAGAACAACAAGCTTTTCAAGCCTTTTGAAAACTACGTTAAAATGTACGGAACTCCGGGGTATAACGAGCTTGACCCTACGGCGGTTTTTGCACTAAGCTACAGTTTAATGTTCGGTATAATGTACGGCGATGTGGGTCACGGACTTTCACTTGTTCTTATGGGAATACTTTTAAAGCTTAAAAAGAACTTTTTGGGTCCGATACTTACGGTTTGCGGCGTTGTATCAACGTTTTTCGGCTTCATGTTCGGCAGCATATTCGGAAACGAAAGCCTTATAAAGCCGATACTGTTCAGACCCTTTGACTCGGAAAACATTATGACCACCCTTTTGTCAACCGTTGTTTTGGGTGTTATACTTATAACTATAGCGATGATAATGAACGTTATAAACGGTATAAAGCAAAAGGACAAAGGCAAGATTTTGTTTGACCCCAACGGTATAGCCGGGCTTGTGTTTTACTGGGCGGTTATTATCGCGGTATTGTCCGTTGTAATGGGCAGCAGCACGGTTAAAACATGGTACATTTTGCTTTTTGTGGTTGTGCCGTTGGTTCTTATGTTCTTAAAAGAACCGCTGTCAAAGCTTATTGAAGGAAAAAAAGAGCGCTCGGGCGAAAGCGTGGGACAGTTTGTCCTTGAAAAATTCTTTGAAATGTTCGAGCTGCTTTTATCATATATAACAAACACGATTTCGTTTATCCGTGTGGGCGCCTTCGCCCTTATACATGCCGGCATGCTAAGCGTTGTGCTTACCCTTGCCGAAATGTCGTCGGGTGCGTCGGGGCTTATAATAAACGTAATCGGAAACATCGTCGTAATCGGACTTGAAGCCCTTTTGGTTTCAATTCAGGTATTGCGACTGCAGTTCTACGAAATGTTCAGCCGTTATTACAGCGGAACAGGTCGTGAATTTCAAAGTAAATTTTAAAAAGGAAGGCTGATTATTATGAAAATGATTATTTTAATGCTTACACTTGTACTTATTATGATTGTGCCGTCACTTCTGCACTTCGGATTTAAAATGAGCGGCAAAAAAATGAAAATCGCGGTTATCGCAGATGTTGCATGCTTCTTCTTTGCATGCATCGCCGCAGCGGCTGTTATTTTAAACGGCGGCAGCGTATTCGCAGCAGGTGAAGCTCCCGACACAACGGTAAGCTTTGCATATATCGCAGCAGCTTTGGCAACAGGTATGGCTACAATCGGTGCCGGTATCGCCGTAGGTTCTGCCGCATCGTCCGCTATCGGTGCAATTTCCGAGGACCCGTCAATTATGGGTAAAGCGCTTATCTTCGTTGCTCTTGCCGAAGGTATCGCACTTTACGGCTTGCTTATCGCATTTATGATTATCGGCAGACTTTAATAAGGGGCGTTTTGTATGAAAATGTTTCTGATAAGCGACAACGTGGACACCATGACAGGCATGCGCCTTGCCGGAATCGAAGGCACGGTTGTCCATGAGCGCGATGAATTTGTCGCGGCGGTAAAGTCCGCGGCGGATAACCCTGAAATAGGGCTTCTGCTGATAACGGTTAAGCTTTCAAAGCTTGCACCGGAATACATTGACGATATTAAGCTTAATTACAAAAGACCCCTTATCGTTGAAATTCCCGACCGTCACGGTGCGGGCAAGTCGGACGACTTTATTTCAAAATACGTGTCCGAGGCGATAGGACTTAAGCTGTAGGAGGAGTGAAGAAACGTGGACAGCAGCAGTATTGATAAATTTGAAGCAATGGTTTTAAACAGCGCACGCCGCCAGCGTGACGAGGTTTTAAGCGCTGTTAACAGTAAAAAAGACGAAGCTGTAAACGGCAGGCGCCGTGAAATTAAAGACAGCTATGAAAAACGCCTTGTCTACGGAACGGAGGCGTTAAAGCGCAAGTATAATAAGGAGCTTTCCGAAAAGCAGACAGAGTATAAAAAAGAATATCTCGACCGCCGTTCAAACCTTACCGAGGCAATATTTGACGGCGCAAAAGAGGATATCTTAAGCTATATGAAAACTCCGGAGTATACGAAGCGTTTTGAAAAATATATTACGGATATAACAAGCGGCGGCGTAAATTTTTGCGCCGAGATAAACAAAAACGACAGCGCCATGGAAAAGCTTTTGGCTTCACACGGTATTCCGTTTACATACAGCCAGACGGACATAATCGGCGGAGTTAAGCTTGAAGGCGCAGACAGTAACGTAAGCTATGATTTATCCTACGCCGCAAAGCTTCAGGAAATCCGCAAAGCTTTCTACAGCGGCAAATACAAATAATAAAAGAGTGTGATTGTATGAAAAACTCAGGTGTTATATACAGCATAAACGGTCCGGTTGTCAAGGTTAAAGGCGACAGCGGACTGAAAATGCTTGAAATGGTATACGTGGGAAACATAAAGCTTGCCGGCGAGGTTATTTCCATAGAAAACGACTATGCGGTGGTTCAGGTTTACGAATCCACAACGGGCATTAAGCCCGGCGAGCCTGTTTATTCCACAGGCAAGGCAATGTCGGTGCTTTTGGGTCCCGGAATACTTAACAATATTTTTGACGGAATCGAACGTCCGCTCTCCGACATAGAAAAGGCAAGCGGTTCGTTTATCGGCAGAGGTCTTACCGTTAACAATTTAAGCTTTGAGAAAAAGTGGAACACAAAAATTCTTTTAAAGCCCGGCGATAAGGTATGCGGCGGAAGTATCGCGGCGGAGGTTGCCGAAACATCTCAGATTACTCACAGGGTTCTTGTGCCTGCCGGTGTTTCCGGTGTTGTCCGCGATGTTAAGCCGGACGGAGAATATACAATAGATACGGATATTGTGACGGTGGAAACTCCGTCGGGGGACGTTTTGGGCGTAAAGCTTTATCAGGAGTGGCCAATCAGAACCCCCAGACCGTATAAAACCCGTATTTCCGGAAAAATTCCGCTGGTAACCGGTCAGAGGGTAATAGATACAATGTTCCCCATTGCCCGCGGCGGTACGGCGGCAATCCCCGGCGGTTTCGGAACGGGAAAAACAATGACACAGCACCAGTTTGCAAAGTGGTCGGACGCCGACATTATAGTGTATATCGGCTGCGGCGAGCGCGGAAACGAAATGACTCAGGTTTTGGAGGAGTTTACCTCCCTTACGGACCCGAAAAGCGGTACGTCCCTTATGGACAGAACGGTGCTTATCGCAAACACGTCAAACATGCCTGTTGCTGCCCGTGAGGCAAGCATTTACACAGGCATAACCCTTGCGGAATACTACCGTGACATGGGCTATAACGTTGCAATTATGGCAGACTCCACCTCCCGCTGGGCGGAGGCTCTGCGTGAAATATCGGGCAGACTGGAGGAAATGCCGGCGGAGGAAGGCTTCCCGGCTTATATGTCGTCGCGTCTTGCGGAGTTTTACGAAAGAGCAGGTTATGTGCAGACCCTTTCGGGCAAGGAAGGCTCAGTCACCATTATCGGTGCGGTTTCCCCCCAGGGCGGCGATTTTTCCGAGCCTGTAACCCAAAACACAAAGCGTTTTGTCCGTGCGTTTCTGGCTCTTGACAGACAGCTTGCCTACTCAAGGCATTACCCTGCCATAAACTGGCTTACAAGCTACAGCGAGTACGCCGACGAAATGTCAGAATGGTTTAACGAAAACGTTAACGAAAACTTCACGGAATACCGTAAAAGAATTATGGCTGTGTTAAAAGAGGAAAGCAGCCTTATGGAAATAGTAAAGCTTATCGGAAGCGACGTTCTGCCCGATTCGCAAAAGCTTGTTCTTGAAATCGCCAAGGTTATAAGAACGGGATTCTTGCAGCAGAACGCATACCACGCAAGCGATACGTATGTTCCTCTTAAAAAACAGTATCTTATGATGGAAACAATTTTAACCCTGGACACAAACGCGAGAGCGGTTACGGACAAAAACATACCTATTTCGCAGCTTATCAAAACGGGCATTTTCGATGAGGTTACAAATATGAAGTACAATATCGACAACAACTCCTTTGAAAAGTTCGGGGAAATTAACAAAAAAATTGTTGAAACCTGCGCCGGGCTTATAGCGCAAAACAGTACGGAGGTGCAGCTATGAAGGTAGAATACAGAGGTTTTAAGGAAATAAACGGTCCCCTTGTCGTTATAGACGGCATAAAGGACGCTTCGTATGACGAGATAGTTGAAATAACGGAGAAAAACGGAAACAAAAGACTGGGCAAAATTATCGAGGTGTCGGACGACGCGGCGATTGTTCAGGTTTTTGAGGGCACACGCGGTCTTTCCCTTGACGGCGCGGTTACCGCACTTACCGGAAAGCCCCTTGAAATAGGCGTTTCAAAGGATATACTGGGCAGAATGTTTGACGGCGCCGGCAGACCCTCCGACGGTCTGGGTGAGGTGTTTGCGGACGAGTACATCGACGTTAACGGCATGCCCATGAACCCGGTTTCCCGTGAATACCCCCGAAATTTCATACAAACGGGTATTTCCGCAATAGACGGACTTACCACGCTTATAAGAGGTCAGAAGCTGCCGGTGTTTTCCGGAAGCGGTATGCCTCACGACAGACTGGCGGTTCAGATAGTTGAACAGTCCAAGATAAAGGACGCATCTGACGATAACTTCGCCGTTGTTTTCTGCGCCATGGGCGTTTCAAACGACGTTGCGGACTATTTCAGAAAAAGCTTTGAGGAAAGCGGCAGCCTTGAGCATGTTGTTATGTTTGTAAATTCCTCAAACGACCCTGTTGTTGAGCGTATTTCGGCGCCGCGCTGCGCCCTTACCGCCGCAGAGTATCTTGCGTTTAAGCACGACATGCACATTCTGGTTATATTAACGGATATGACGGCTTATGCCGAGGCGCTCCGTGAAATATCGTCATCTCAGGGTGAAATCCCTTCACGTAAGGGCTTCCCGGGATACCTGTACAGCGACCTTGCGTCACTTTACGAGCGCGCCGGAATGTTAAAGGGCAAGAAGGGTTCGATAACGCAGATACCTATTCTTACAATGCCCAATGACGATATTACCCACCCTATACCCGACCTTACCGGATATATAACGGAAGGACAGATTGTTCTTGAGCGCAGCCTTAACCAGATGGGAATTTATCCGCCTATCGGCGTGCTTCCTTCCCTTTCAAGACTTATGAAGGACGGCATAGGCAAAGGCTTTACAAGCGAGGATCACCCCGACGTTGCAAACCAGCTTTTTGCGTCTTACGCAAACGTTCAGGATATACGCGCCCTTGCCTCCGTTATCGGTGAAGACGAGCTTTCCGACCTTGATAAGAAATACTTAAGCTTCGGCAAGGCATTTGAGCAAAACTTTATTTCTCAGGGCAGAGATGAAAACAGAAGTATCAGCCAAACCATAGAAATCGGCTGGACGCTTTTAAGAATGCTGCCCCGTGAGGAGCTTACAAGAATAGATACGAAAATTCTTGACAAGTATTATGAGGTATAGCTATGGATATAAATTTATTTCCTACCAAGGGTAACCTTATAAACGCGGAAAATACCTTAAAGCTTTGCCGCCAGGGCTACGTTTTGCTTGATAAAAAAAGAAATGTCCTTATAAAGGAAATGATGGATTTAATAGACAGCGCGCGCACCATTCAGAAGGAAATCGACAAGTCCTTTGCAAAGGCATATAAGGCTCTGCAAAGTGCCAACATTTCCGTAGGCATAGACTCCGTCCAGGAGATAAGCCGCTCAATTCCCGTGGATGATTCCTACGAGGTGCGGCTGCGCAGCGTCATGGGGGCGGAACTTCCCGTGGTTTCAATCGGCAAAAACGCGGCGGAAAATGAGTTCGGAATATATAAAACCTCGTCATCCCTTGATATTGCATATCTTGAGTTTAAGAAGGTTAAAGAGCTTACGGCAAAGCTTTCGGAAACGGAAAATTCCGTATACCGCCTTGCAACCGGTATCAAAAAAACGCAAAAGCGCGCCAACGCTTTGAAAAATATAATGATACCCCGCTACGAAGAAATTACGGCGAATATCCGCAACGTTCTTGAGGAAAAGGAACGCGAGGACTTCTCGCACATGAAGGTCATAAAGCAGCAAAAAGAGGCGAAAAAATCACCGCGAAAAGGCATAGTGAAAAATGAAAACGGAGAAAACAAAGAACAGTAAAATATGCTTTATTTACGGGGCGTCCGATATTTCCGGAACCCCGTTTTTGCCCGATAAAAACAGGGGAGACATAGTTATTGCGGCCGATGCCGGGCTCGAATTCCTCAAAAAAAACGGAATAAAACCCGACTTTATCCTCGGCGA
>CAJLYO010000070.1 GCA_905210885.1 uncultured Eubacteriales bacterium
CCGCAGGCGTGAAATTGACAACCGCCCCCGTCGATTTGCCTATCCAATGCTGCTGCTGCAATTTTGCGTTAGGCAGATAATCGACTTTTTCAAGTCCCTGCAAAAGGTGCAGACGCTCCGATTTTTTGTTGATATCAAAGGCGGTTTTTCGTTTTATGCAGTCAATGCGAAATTCCGACCAGTGGCGCAGAATATCCGCAACGCCCAAAACCATTGGCTCGCTGTTTATCAGAATATTGAAGTTACAGCCGAAGGAATCCATCAAAGGCGTGCTTTTATAAAGCTTTGACATTAGCTTTTCCGGGTCTGTTCCGCGTTTTAGGTCAATCGTGATTTTAAGACCGTTTAAGTCGGTTTCATCGCGTATGTCCGAAATTTCCTTAAGCTTGTTTGCCTTTATAAGTTCTATAATCTTGTCGATTATAGCCTCAACCGTGGTGGAATAGGGTATTTCCGTTATTTCGATGCAGTTGTTCTTTTTATCGTAGTTATAGCGCGAACGCACCTTAACGCTGCCCTTGCCGGTTTTATATATTTTGCTCATTTCCTCTTTGTCGTACAAAAGCTCGCCGCCGGTGGAAAAATCCGGCGCTATAAGATGCTTTGAAACATCGCAGTTCGGGTTTTTAAGATATGCTGCCGCTGCGGCGCATACCTCTTTTAAGTTAAAGCTGCAGATATTTGACGCCATGCCGACTGCAATACCCTGGTTTGAGTTTGTAAGAATACTGGGGTATTTAACGGGAAGCAGGACAGGCTCCTTCATTGTTCCGTCGTAGTTGTCGATAAAATCAACCACGTCTTTGTCTATGTCGTCAAATACTTCGCGACATATGGGCGCAAGCTTTACTTCCGTGTAACGTGAAGCGGCGTACGCCATGTCACGTGAATATACCTTGCCGAAGTTGCCTTTGCTGTCAACATAAGGGTGCAAAAGGGCGCCGTTTCCCTCGGTAAGGCGCACCATGGTTTCGTAAATTGCGCTGTCACCGTGAGGGTTAAGCTTCATCGTTTGTCCCACAACATTTGCGGATTTCGTTCTGCCGCCGTTTAAAAGCCCGGCTTTGTACATGGTGTACAACAGCTTTCGGTGAGATGGCTTTAAGCCGTCAATTTCCGGTATGGCTCTTGAAATAATAACGCTCATGGCATAGGGCATGTAGTTTTTTTCCAGAGTTTCTGTTATATGCTGCTGTGTATGCTGCATTTTAAAAAGCTTTCTCCTTTACTTAAGTTGGTCAGCCTTGTCGCATTTTTCCCACGGCAGGTCAATGTCCGTTCTGCCGAAGTGTCCGTAAGCGGCTGTCTGTCTGTATATGGGGCGGCGCAGATTGAGCATATCTATAATTGCCGCCGGGCGGAAATCAAACACGCTTTCCACGCGCTTTTCTATTTCCGAAACGGGAATTTTTTCCGTTCCGAAGGTATCTATACGTATGCTTAACGGTTTTGCTACGCCTATTGCGTATGAAACCTGAATTTCGCACTTATCCGCAAGCCCTGCCGCAACAACGTTTTTTGCGGCATAGCGCGCTGCGTAAGACGCGCTTCTGTCAACTTTCGTGGGGTCTTTGCCGGAGAATGCGCCGCCGCCGTGACGGGCATATCCGCCGTAGGTATCAACTATGATTTTTCTGCCGGTAAGTCCGCTGTCGCCGTGGGGACCGCCTATTACAAATTTACCGGTGGGGTTAACAAATATTTTCGTGTCCTTGTCCATTAAGTTTTCGGGAATTACTTCATTTATGACATGTTTTATAAGGTCTGCCTCTATACGGTCGTGAGTTACCTCTTCGCTGTGCTGAGTGGAAAGCACAATCGTGTCCACTCTCACCGGCTTGCCGTTGTCGTATTCAACGGTAACCTGACTTTTTCCGTCGGGGCGCAGGTAATCTACGATGCCCTGTTTGCGCACATCGGTAAGACGGCGCGCAAGCTTGTGCGCCAAAGCGATAGGCATAGGCATAAGCTCCGGAGTTTCGTTGCAGGCATAGCCAAACATCATTCCCTGGTCGCCGGCGCCTGTGTCATAAGCGTCAGCCTCACCCTGTTTTGCTTCAAGGGATTTGTCAACACCCAAAGCAATATCTGCCGACTGGTCGTCGATCGCCGTTATAACTGCGCAGGTGTCGCAGTCAAAGCCGTACTTTGCTCTGTCATAGCCTATTTCGCGTATTGTGTCGCGTGCAACTTTCTGAATGTCGACATAGCATTTTGTGGATATTTCACCCATAACAAGCACAAGCCCGGTTGTGCACGCAACTTCGCATGCAACACGCGCCTGCGGGTCTTTTTTATATATTTCGTCCAAAACGGCATCGGAAATGGCGTCGCATATTTTATCCGGATGTCCTTCCGTTACCGATTCGGATGTAAAAAACTTTCTTTCCATAATACTCTTTCTCCTCAAAAAATAAATTTAATTCCGGCAAGCACTCCGGAGGAAACAAGCGTGATAATTGCGCCGGCGATAATTACGCCTATTCCGATTGACGGAAGCGCGTTTTTGTATCTTAAGTCAAGTATGGAGGCAATAAACGCTCCGGTCCATGCTCCTGTTCCCGGCAGGGGGATCGCAACAAACAGCGCAAGTCCCCAAAACTCGTATTTTAAAACTTTGTCCTTGTTTTTTTCGATTTTTCTGTCAAGTGCCGCCACTATTTTCGTAAAACAGCGGCGTTTTTTCATCCACTTAAACAGCGGACGCGCCAGCGCAAGCACAAACGGCAACGGAAGCATATTTCCGATAACCGCCATTATATACGCTAAAAGCGGCTGCATTCCTTTTGCAATAAAAATCGGTATTGCCGCTCTGAGCTCCGTCAGCGGCAGCATGGATAAAAACATTACGCCAAGTTCGTTAGGCAAGCTTTTGCCGAAATCAATAATTTGCTGTATCATTTTAGCCCCCGATATAATTAATCGAATATAATTATATAACATAATGAAAGAAAAATCAATATTTTTGTGTGACAAATTTTTCTTGTAAACGACACGAAAGTATTGTATAATAGACGGGAGGTGAAATACAGATGAAAAAAATTGTTTTGATTATATGTGCACTGCTTACACTTTCCGGATGTTCGGCAGCAAAAAAAGAAGAAGTGAAAACTCATGATTTTTATTCGATTTATGAAAATTACAATGTAGTGGGAAACGGTATATACATTGTGGGCAAGGATAAAAAATTCGGAATCGCCGACAGCAAAAGCGGCAAGGTGTATCTTGACCTTGATTACGACAGGCTCGAGAAAATCGATGAAAACAGGGTGCTTGCTGCAAAAGACGGACATTTTTCGCTTTTGTCGTCAATCGGCGCACTGCTTAAGGATTTGGGCGACTACGGAAATATAAGAATTTACAGAAACGGAAATGAAATCAGACTTTTAACGTACAACGACGACTACTACACACTCTTGTCTGCGGACGGAAGCCTTATAACTGACCTCGGAAAATTTGACGAGCTTATGCTTGATTATGTGTCAAACGACCGCTATGTGATAAAACGCGGCACATTGTACACGGTTATAGACGAAAACGGCGATAAAATCTCAAATCTCGGACGGTACGATGTACTTACGCCTGTTTTTGAGACGAACGCATATATTGTTTCGTCGGGTGGCAAAAAGGGCGTTATTAATCCAAACGGCGTTACCGTTATAAGCATTACTCATGAGGATTTGTGGAAGGCAAAGAAAAATTCATGCTTTGTTGTGTCGGACGGCGGAAAGCTCGGCGCATATGCCTCAAACGGCACTCAGATAATTAAGCCGGAATATGAAGGACTTGAAGGGCATGAACGCTGCTTTGCGGCAACGAAGGACGGCAAGGTGGGCATAATTGCGGTTGACGGTACCGTGCTTGCACCGTGCGAATATACCGATTTAAATGTTGTAAAGTCGGATAATGCCGAGTTTTCGGGTACGATGAATAAGGATAACACGGTGCACAGCTTTAAGTATACCGATGACGGCTTTAATATTTCGGAATAATTTTAAAAATGTATTGACTTTTTTGAAAACTTGTATTATAATATCAAGGTAGCTGTTTTGCTGTCTTAGCTCAGCAGGCAGAGCACTTCCTTGGTAAGGAAGAGGTCGGCAGTTCGAATCTGCTAGACAGCTCCATAGAAAAAACCGCTTTGTTAAGCGGTTTTTTCTATGTTCGGAACAAAAAATAACGCCCTCAAAAACGGGGCGTTTTTGTGTCAATGACTAACATTTGACTAACACTGTTTAATTTTTCTGTCTTCTAAAATTTCGATCAGGCTCTCGCTTGCGGCTCTGTCGCTTTCTTTTAAGGCATGGGCATATATATTCATTGTGGTTGAAGTTTGGCTGTGTCCGAGCCTTGCCGCCACCGTGCGCACGTCTATCGCCTTTGATATAAGAAGCGTAGCCGTTGTATGCCTTAAGCCGTGCAGAGGAATGTCAGGCAATAATAATTCTTTTTTATCCTCTGGGCGTATTTTCTCGCTGCTCATAACTTTATCATTATGCTTTTTGATTATATCCTTAAATGTGTGGTACGGCGTGTAATAGTTCATTTGCTTGCCGTTTACCTGTGTAAAAAGATAATTTGTGTTATGCCAGTAGCTGCCCGGTCTTAGGCGTTCGGCGGCTTGTGCCTTGCGGTACTGCTTTATAAGCTCCGTTAATGATTGCGGTATGGTTATGGTTCTTATTGATGAGTGGGTCTTAGGCGCTTTTGTTATCTGTTTTCCGTATAAAACGCTTGTTGACTTGTTAATGCTGATAGTGTTGTTTTTATAGTCTATATAATATCCTTTATGGCGTCTATTTCGTGCTGCAGCTCCTCAGACATTCTCGTTAACTCCTTTAACTCCTTGATTTTGCTTTGTAAGTTGGTTTCACTCATCTTATTTTACTCCTTTCTGTTTTTCGCTCTCTTGAGCTTACGAGTATATCATACACGATGTCGAGAGTATATTTAATAGCGGACATGCACGAAAAAGAATGTATATATTTGTGCGTGTTGTACACTCGACAGCGTGCATGTGTTATAGTATAATGTTGCTGTAGTTAAGGGGCGGTGGCGACTGTTCCGACACCTCGTAGAAAGGGGTGTTGCTTATGGAGTATATAATTGAATTACTGATACTTATTGTGGTATTGGAAATTATAAGAAACATAAAGACACAGTCGCCCATTCTGCACAATGAGCGACTGTTAAAAATAGTTCTTTGCGGAACGCCAAAACTGTTCCTTTTCCACACTCATATTATCACGATAAATTAAATATGTCAAGGGGGAATTTGAAAAATGCCAATAAAATACGATAAATTATTAAAGCTGCTGAAAGATAGAGGATATACAACTTACAGAATACGCAAGGAAAATATTATGAGTCAATCGGCATTTCAAAAAATCAGAACGGGAACGGGAGATATAGACACTCGCACTATATCTAAACTATGTAAAATTCTTGATTGTCAGCCGGGCGATATCATGGAATTTGTGAAAGAGGATTAACCGTTACGGCTTCCGTTGACTATCGTTAAATTTTGCTCTCTGCCGATGGTGTCGCGAAACACGACTCCATCTTTGTGCATACTTGTCCGCCCACTTGAAAAAGGCAAAAAAACGCTTATACAGGACGTAGCGGCACAGCGTGGGCAAAAGGGGTCTTAAAACGGGTACATTAAAAACGCCGTAGAAACGAAAATAAAAGCCGACACGGGCAAGGACACAGAATTATAAGCCTGTGTCTTTTTTGTTGCGCTCAAGAGTCCGGCAGCACATAGCATGTTGGCAATAACTGAAACGCACTTGAATATTTGCGGAAAATGTTGTATAATGATTTTTGTCGGAGTAATCCGATGTCAAAGGTAAGACTTCTTAGCGGTGTTCACACCGGCGGTTATGCCCGAACTTTTATATTCACAGGCAGAAATGCCGAGTCTATGAAAGGGGGCATGCTTATGAAAAGTAAGAATTGTACATATGGCGAAAAAGCTGCTTATAGCACTTTTTGTAGTTATCATTCTAATGATAATGTTTCCCATAAACGCACAATAGCCGCCTCTGGCACAGGCAGCTATTGAAAAAATAGTTGAACTTGTGGCATAACCGTTTGAGGTCTTGCCTTTTTCTATACCCATTATACAGCGTATTTTTTGATTTGTCAACATGTTTTTACTATGCTGCTCTGTTTGCACGGTATATTGTCTGTAGTTAAAGTGATGTAGCAATAAAAATACAAAAACCTCTTGACAGTGCGTATTATGCGCGCTATAATTATATTGCGAGGTGAGGAGATGAAATTTAAAGAGCTCGAAAGGCTTTTGATTGATGATGGTTGGACATTTAAATCTGCGCGAGGCTCTCATTATCAGTATATTCACCCAAGCAAGAAGGAAAAAATAACGATACCGAGGCACGGCGGTGATTTAAATATCAAAACCGCAAAAACAATTTTAAAGCAAGCAGGGCTTGAATAAAAGCCTTGTTGGTTCTCCTTGCAAATTTTGAAACGGAGGTTTAAAAATGCTTAAACTTATTTATCCGGCTTGTTTTTACCCGAATGACGGCGGCTTTACTGTTACGGTGCCTGATTTGCCCGGTTGCGTTACCGAAGGCAGAGATATATCAGAAGCCCTTGAAATGGCTGTCGATGCTGCTTCCGGGTGGGTTCTTGACAGTATCGAAGGCGGCGAGAGTATACCGAAAGCGACAACTGACATAAGAGATATTAAGCTTGAATATGAGGACGGGATAATTAATTATATAATACTCGACATGGACAGCTATGCAGAACAGCACAGCGGCAAAGCGGTAAGAAAGAATTGTACTATTCCGTCATGGCTCAATACTGCTGCCGAACAAAAAAATATTAACTTTTCTGCTGTTTTGCAACAGGCACTGATTGAGCAGCTTAATTTACGGCAATAAAAATAGAGTGGGCGGCTGTTTTTAACGTTTGACATTTAGGGAAATTCAAAGTATAATAAATATTAAGAGTGGAAACGGATATAAAAAACGGCGATGTCTATGATATTTCATCTGTGAATTGGTAAGACTGTGTGATAGTAGTCGCTCTAACATCTGAGAATGACGAAACCACGCTGCATATATATTTACCGCTGACCGATATGCGGTATATAAGTGGTCGGGTTGTGGCTCTCTCATAAGGTATTGGGGGAGCTTTGTTTTAAAGGGGTCGATTTCGACCCGTTTAACCGCCCACGATTAAAAATGCTTTTAGGGTGGGCGGCATTTCATCGGGAGTAGTTAACTGAACACCGTACGCTTGCCGGGGGTTTTCTGCATAGTAATAATAAACGATTGAAAGGAGTGCTTTAAATGTCGGTAAAATGCACAGTGTTTATTCAAAAAGAGGAAAACTGGTATGTTGCAACAGATATATCAAGCGGTGTAGCTTCACAGGGTAAGACGATAGATGAAAGTATTGATAACCTTAAAGAAGCCCTTGCGCTGTACTATGAGGATAATAAGCCCGAGGAAAGCGACAGAACCGTTTTTGTAACCACTTTGGAGGTGGATATATAATGGGGTCAAAATATCCTGTACTGTCACCGGACGAGATTATAAAAGCATTAAAGAAATTCGGTTTCGAATATGTTTCACAAAAGGGCAGCCACTTAAAATACAGAAACGGTAGCAGGGTTGTTATTATACCAAACCATTCCGAAGTGGCAAAGGGAACATTGCAAAGTATATTGACTATGGCAAATATTCCGCTTGAAAACTTTGTTGATAAGCTTAAATAACCGCCCACAAAATGAACCGAAATTTGACTAACATTTGACTAACAAAAAATTAAAATGTTAGTCAAAACTGCAAAAGGTTATAAAAGTCAGATGTTCAAAAAAGCGGGCGTGTGAAGTTTTTTCTGTAAATTAGATTTTTCTATGACAAAATATCGGTTT